>NZ_QSDP01000050.1:0-45837 GCF_003463685.1 Parabacteroides sp. AM58-2XD | reverse complement strand
AGTTACAAGGAGTAACTCTTTCCCCTCTGGAGAGGGGATAAGGGTAGGTGTTAAATTTAGTCTTATAACTGACATTAACACACCCCCTGCCCCCTCTCGAGAGGGGAAAAGTTACTCTTAATCTGGTAAACATGAAAAACAACAACAGTTATATTTTTGGTATCACCCTCGTTGCTACCCTCGGAGGGTTATTATTCGGATATGACACGGCAGTTATCTCCGGAACAGTAGAATCACTACGGAAATTTTTTATTGAACCTTACGGATTACCGCTCGACCAGGCCAATTCGCTGGAAGGGTTTGTTGTCAGCAGTGCGCTGATCGGTTGTATCCTGGGTGCCTCTTTTGCCGGATGGGTCAGCCAGCGTTACGGACGTAAGCCGACGTTGATCGTGGCGTCTATTCTTTTCCTGCTTTCGGCTATCGGTTCGGCCTGGCCCGAATTCGGTCTGGGATTACCTGGAAGCGGAGATCATACTTACATGTATTTATTTGTGGCTTACCGTATTCTTGGCGGTATCGGGGTCGGTCTGGCTTCGATGGTTTCGCCGATGTACATTGCCGAGGTTGCTCCGGCAGACCGTCGTGGTAACCTGGTTTCGTGGAACCAGTTTGCGATCATCTTCGGTATGCTGGTCGTTTATTTTGTGAATTACACGATTGCGTTGCAGGGCGATGCTTCCTGGTTGCACACGGTTGGATGGAGATGGATGTTCGCTTCTGAAATTATTCCTGCCGTATTCTTCTTTACCCTGCTGATGTTTGTTCCTGAAACGCCCCGTTACCTGGTAATGCGTGGAAAGACGGAAAAGGCATTGACCATCCTCGACCGCCTGATGGGAAAAGACGAAGCCGTGAAAGAACTGGGTGACATAAAAGAGAGTTTCAAGGAAAAAGCACCCTCCATGCGTCCTTACTTCCGTTTTATGGGAGCATGGCTCGTTTTGTTCCTGTTGGCTTACGGGGCATTGGAACTGGCGGGAAATACAAGTGCACTGGAGATCGCCTTGATCGGTAGTTTCTTCGTTTCGCTGGCGTTCCCGATTCGTTCTTACGGGGTACTTATTATTATGGTAGGTATTTTGCTGTCCGGATTTCAGCAGTTTGTCGGTATCAACGTGGTGCTTTATTATGCACCGGAGATTTTTAAGACGATGGGAGCCGCTACCGATGCCGCTTTGTTGCAGCAGATTGTGGTAGGGGCCGTGAACCTGTCGTTCACTGTGCTGGCAATCTTTACGGTCGATAAGTTTGGCCGCCGTCCGTTGATGATTATCGGTGCGTTGGTGATGGCTGTTTCCATGATTATCCTGGGAACAACATTCTATACACACTCTGTCGGCATAGGCTCGTTGGTTTGTATGCTGGTGTATACTGCCGGTTTCGCTATGTCATGGGGACCTGTTTGCTGGGTATTGCTGGCGGAAATCTTCCCGAACTCGATCCGTTCGACGGTGATGAGTATTGCCGTTGCCGGACAGTGGATTGCCAACTTCCTCGTATCGTGGACTTTCCCGATGCTTGACAAGAACCAGTACCTGACGGAAACGTTTAATCACGGTGTCGCTTACTGGATTTACGGCCTGATGGGTATCCTTGCCGCTGCCTTTATCTGGAAATTCGTTCCCGAAACGAAAGGTAAGACATTGGAACAGATGGAACAGTACTGGAAGAGATAATTTATTTTCCATATGAATAGAGGGGCTGTCATATCTTTTGGCGGCCTCTTTTTGTTTTCTCTTGCATAATCTTATCATCTGTTTTACCGCTTTTTTGTACATTTGTCTGCGTTAAAAAAGACTTTTAGTATGCCTATTATAAAACGGATCCTGATCTGGTGCAGGAATATCCTTCTATTCCTGTTTATATCCAGCATCCTGGCGGTGGTGGCCTATAAATTCATTCCTGTTTATTATACGCCGTTGATGCTGACACGGCTGTACGACCAGTATAAATCGGGGAAGCCTTTCAAACTCGAACATACGTGGGTTCCGCTGTCGAAGATAGCCCAACCGTTGGTGCAGGCCGTGGTCGCTTCCGAGGATAATCTGTTTCTCGACCACAACGGCTTTGATATCGAACAGATACAGAAGGCACGTGATGAGGCGGAGAAAGGAAAGCGTGTGCGTGGCGCCAGCACCATATCCCAGCAGACAGCCAAGAATGTCTTCCTGCTTCCAACGAAAAGTTATATACGAAAAGGTATCGAAGTCTATTTCACCCTGTTGATAGAATGGATATGGGGTAAAGAAAGGATTATGGAAGTCTATCTCAATTCGATTGAGATGGGAGACGGCATCTACGGAGCGGAGGCGGTAGCCAAAGTCCATTTTAAGAAGCAGGCCTATCAGCTGACCCGTGAAGAAGCGGCTTTGGTCGCTGCGTCCCTGCCGAATCCCCGTAAGTTTAATTCCGGCAAACCTTCCCCTTATATGTTGAAGCGGCAAGGGCAGATTCTTTCCTTGATGGGTAAGCTGCTAAAGATACAAATGGGTTACGGAGCCGGTGAAATAGAAAACACAAACAAAAAGATAAAAAAGAGAAAAAAATGGAGAGCTTCACTTTTCACGACCTCGGACGTATCGCTTATACCGACGCTTTAAAGGTTCAGACGGAAGCGTTTGAGACACTGCTGCATGCCAAAGTGTGGGGCGGACAAGGAGAGAATAAACTGTTTTTCTGCGAACATGAGCCGGTGCTGACAATCGGTAAGAGCGGGAAAGACACAAACTTGCTGATCCCTGCCGAACTGCTGCAGCTGCGGGGCATTTCCTTCTTTCATACGAATCGGGGCGGGGATATCACCTATCATGGTCCCGGACAGATCACCGGTTATCCGGTATTCGACCTCGAACACTGGCAACTGGGACTGAAACAGTATATCCATACTTTGGAAGAAGTCATTATCCACTTCCTGTCTCTCTACGGGATAAAAGGAGAACGGCTGGAAGGGGCGACCGGGGTCTGGATCGACCCGCTGGTAAAAGGCCGTGCCCGTAAGATATGTGCCATCGGGGTGAAGAGCAGCCGGTATGTCACTATGCACGGTTTTGCGCTGAACATCAATACGGATTTAAGCTATTTCTCCCTGATTAATCCTTGTGGCTTCACAGATAAAGGCGTCACTTCGCTGGAAAAGGAATTAGGCGAAAAGCAGGATTTCGAACTAGCTAAAACACAACTTCATTCATTATTCTCAGAACTGTTTCCCTGATGGATTATAAAATACATTTCGCTCCTTTGCAAGGATATACCGATGCCGTGTACCGGGAAGTCCATCACCGTATATTCGGTGGGGTGGAGAATTATTACACCCCTTTTGTGCGTGTGGAGAAAGACGGTTTCCGTAACAAAGATATCCGTGATATCGCTCCGGAAAGAAATTCGGAAACACCGGTGATTCCCCAACTGATTGCTGCTACTCCCGGTGAATTCCGCCGTTTGGCTGCATTGTTCCGGGAAAAGGGATACCGGCAGGCGGATATCAATATGGGGTGTCCTTTCCCTATGCAGGCGCGTTTGCACCGGGGGGCGGGGATTCTTCCTTTTGTAGAAGAGGCGGAGGCTTTGTTGCAGACGATCCGGGAGTTCCCGGAGATGAGCTTTTCGGTTAAACTCCGGTTGGGCTGGAATGCCCCGGATGAGGTCTTTGCCTTGCTTCCGGTTATGAACTCTCTGCCTCTGGCTCATGTTACTTTGCATCCCCGGATAGGCACGCAACAATACAAAGGGAATGTGGATACAGACAGTTTCGCCCGTTTCTATGAGGTATGCAGGCATCCGCTTTTTTATAACGGAGATTTGAACAGCCTGGAAGATATAGACCGGATTCTCTGCCGGTTTCCCCGTCTGGCAGGTGTGATGTCGGGGCGTGGCCTGTTATCCTCTCCCTGGCTGGCTGCGGAATATGCAGCAGGCAACAGTTTTACGGATGAAGAAAAGAAAGCTAAACTGCTTCATTTCCACACGTTGTTGTTTGAAAAATACAGCAGTGCGCTTGAAGGAGGCGACCATCAGATACTGGCCAAAATGAAAACCCTTTGGGATTACCTGTTGCCGGAGGCTGAGAAACGTCTGCGGAAGAAGATACTGAAAAGCAACCAACTGCCTACTTATCTCCAGGCCGTGAAGGAGTTGTTACAATAGTTGAATCAGCCTTCGCCGGCGCGATTGTATCGGCAGGGGCAAGCGGGATAATCGGTAATAACTTCCTTCTCCGGCGGAAAAACTCGGAGAGATGGGAGAAGTCTTTCTTGAACATGACACCTACGCCCTGAGTTGTTAACGCTCCGTTGAGGTATTTGTACATATCATTTGCATGATTGTATGCTTTCAGGCGGATTTCTCCGCTGGGAGTTAACTTGTATTCCAGGTCGAACTCACCGACAAAATCATTCTTTTGCTGATACGTATTGTTCCTGTATCCGAAACTGCCGTTGAACAGCAGGCGGTTGTCGAGCAATTGGCTGGAAAGTAACATTTCCACTTCCGTATCCTGTATGCCGTCTTCGCTGGTACGGATATTCGTTCCGATCTGTACCTTGTCGGTCAGGCTGTTCAGAATACTTGAAATCTGGGATGAGATGGCAGAAGAAGCTACTGCACTGAACTCGCTCGAACGGTAAGCATTCTGAGAATAGTCGGGTGTGTAGAACTTATTCAATACCAGCAAATAGATGATCTGACGCGTCATCATATCTTCGGTATCGACCAATGCCTTCATCTGTCGTTCTATCTCTTCGTTGGTGCCGGGCAGTTCCAGGTCGAATGAGATTGCCGGACTGCGCAACATACCATCCAGGTTAAGCACGCAGTTGACGGGGACGTTGGTTCGGGGACTTTCCCTGGCAAGCCCTTCATCCAGATCACGCAAGTTGGCTGTCAGGTTATAAATAGCATTTATATGCATCGTCGCATCGAAAGGATCGCCACGGAAGTCGATTGCACTGCCTTCACGTATCTTAAAGTCTTTATGGATAATCTGCTGTAAGCTGAAATTATAGTTACCGCTGACGATTCCCATGTTGCCATACATGCGTAAGTCCGTTTTTGTCCCGTATTCTATCTGCATGCTTCCGCTGCAATTACCGGTTATTTTGTCGCCGGCAATCGGTCCATAATCAGTTCGATTTTGGCATCGGGGGTGATATCGAGCAGGAAGTTCATGCGCATTTCGGCCCCTTCCTCTTCTTCATTGTTTACAATCTTCAGGGAATCCCGCGATAATGTTCCGTTGGCCAGATCTTTCAATTGTTTTTTATCTACAAAAGTGATAAAGTCATAGTCGGCAGCAGTAGTGTTGTTGATGAAGTCGAGGGTAATGGACGTCTTAGGATCGCTCCGCATATTGATATCGAAGTTGATTAGCTTGTCATTTCCTTTGATGGAAGCCGAACCACTACCGAAAACGGTACCGTAGATCAGTGGATTCAGTTTGCGGGTAGCGTTGAATACCAGCATATTCTTTGTCTTGACATTCACGTCGAAGCTGACATCTTTGAAGTGGTTATGATAGACGCTCATGTTGACGGTACCCGGATTACCGAACTCGTCGTGAACCGTCAGGTCGCGCATATTTATGGAACCGGCATCCATGTAGATGGAGTCGGAGAATGTATAATACGTATTGGTATATTCGATACCCAGGCCACCGTCCAGCACGTATGCGTCGCCCTCTACGGTCAGCGCTTTGAACGGGCCGTGCAGGTGGACGTTTCCGAATCCCCGTCCTTTCATGTTTTTGGCAACCTTTTCCACAAAAGGATGGAGGAATCCCAGGTTGATATCGTTGGCATCAAAGAACAGGGAGAGTCCGGCATTTTGTCCGACGGGGAAGATATAGCCGCTTACGTCGGTCCATGTCGTATCGTTTTTATAGATGCTACCCAGCATTAGGATACCTTTCTGGGCATCGTCCCACTCGCTGAACAGATTTAGCCGGCCGAGGGGAGTCTGGTTAAATGAAAAGTCATTTATTTCAAGGTCGGTGTTCAGCATGCGACTTCCGTAAAGGTCGCAGATATTGAATGTACCCGTTGCTTTCCCAGCAAACTGTAATACCGGAATGTTCAGTATATCGAATATATAACTGAGTTCAACCTGTTTCAGAGCCATTAAAAGGGTATCTGCCGGATTTTTGGAGATACTCCCGTCCAGCAACAACGATTGTTTTTCGTTGCCTACCCTGAATTTATGGATATCTATTTTACCGTCGGATATTCTGATATCGACGGATGGATGATCCATAGAGAATCGTTCAGCACCAGCTGGCTCTCTTTCACGGCAATATCGGTCCGTAGCATGGCAGGCTTCTTCTCCTGTTCCTCTTCCGTAAAGAGGCGGAAGCCGAAAGTTCGGCACGAAATTCTTTTTCCTTGTTGTTTGCCCATCCGATCAGCGTATTGATCCGGTTATCCTTGGCATCCACTTTCAGATCGAGGTAGTTGCGAAGTCCTTTCTGGTTGTAGTTGATCGCTTTTAATAGCAGATTGATGTTTTCCTGCGGGTTGTCGCATGTCAGATAGCCGGATTCGAACATGGACTTTCCCAGTCTGAACTTGGGGAGGAAGGCTTCGATGCGGAATTTGTTATACAGGTTGTTGTAATGTCCCGTGATACGTGCCTGGTTTACTACTGTTACCGGCAATTTGAGTGTTTCGGATATCTTCTCCGTATTTTCCACAGTCAGCAACAGCGAGAAATTGTTTTCTTCTACCTGCTGCTTTTTCTGCGTGGCATTGATAAGCGCCGGAATATATCCTTTGAAGGTATTCATGAAACTCGGGATGATCGTTTTGAACGAGTAAGCACCCGTCACTTCCCCGTTCAGAATGTCGGACGAGATCGTCAGATGGCGATCCAGCGAATGACCGGAGGCCGTTACCTGAAACTTTTTCAGGAAAAAGCTGCTGGGCGCTGTGATGAAGGAAAGACTGTCTATCGTGATGTTCCCCTCCAGGTTATCTATATTGTTACCGGTGAAGTCGGCGTTCAGGGATAACGAGATGTCCGGCGATTCGTATTTATCGATCAGGTGGAGGCTGTCCGGGCGGAAATGTTCCAGATTGGCGGTGAAGTTGAACATGGAGTTCTTTCCTTCGTGGCGGAACATACCCTCTGCATATAACTTACCGTTCGGATCGTTCACCTGTACCATCCCGTCAAAGCTGTTTTTCTTGAAATTTCCGGATAACTGAATATCTTCGTATTTGTATTTCTTGTATTCGAATTCGTCGATATTTGCTTTGATATTACCAAAGAAACTGCTGTTTTTATGCCGTTTGGCATCGACCGATATGTTCAGCTTGGCGTTACCGTAAGGGTTGCCTTCGTCGAAAAGTTCGTTCAGAAGCAGTCCGGAGGTGGAAACATGTCCTTTCAGGTAGGCTGTGATATTATTTTCTTTATCACTACCGAATATCATATCGGTTTGTACGGAGCCGATAGCCGAAGAGAACTTTCCGAAAGCCACCAGGTTATCGAAGAAGCCGGATATCTCTCCGGTAAAGTTGATTGTGCCCAGTCTGATAACCGGATCGGGCAGGACGACCGGTTTTTTATTGAAATTGTTTATCAGTCCGCTCAGTCCGTCGGTGGTAATATACATTTTGTTCACCTGTCCGAAGATATAGGCATCTTCCGGGTGGCTGATTCCTTTCAGGTCCATTTTCCCGATAAACAGCATCTTGTCGCTGTATCGTAATGTCAACTGTTTCAGGTTGATATTGTTGATGGCTCCGGAGGCTTCGGCCGAAAGTTCGATGGTTTCGGTGAAATTACTAAAGGCCGGAACGAAAGACGAAAGGTCTTTCAGGCAGATTTGCGACGGAGATATGTTCAGTGCCAGCGGCGCATGGTTCAGCAGCTCGGAAGCATTGCTGATTTCGCGCATGTCTATCCTGGCCTTGCTTATTTTCAAATCGGTTTCCGGCAACTTGATTTCGAAGTTATTGATAAACGTGCTGTCGCGGTTGCCGATGATATTCATCGAGAGTTTGTTCAACGTAAAGCCGGATGCCTCATCGAAACTCATCTTTTTGATGTTCGCGTTGAGACTGTCCTTATTGAACGCTTTCATGGAAATCTTGGCACTCAGGTTCTTGATGTCCACATGTTTGGCGTTGAACTTACCGGGCGTTTGCGCCTCGCTCTCCACATCGAACCGGAAATTCCCGCGGCGTATCAGGATGGAGTTGAAGCGCAGGTCGATATTCGGATTCTTCTTCATCGTATCTTTGCTGGCGAAAGCGTCGATAACGAACTGGAGGTTCAACGGACTGTCGGGAGTCTTTTTATTGAGATTGACCGAAAAGCCGAATAACCGGACCGTAGAGAATACAAATTTACCTTTGAGCAATGGGAGGACTTCGAAACCGACAGCCACATGATTTGCCTCGAATAAGGTCTTACCTGCCTTGTCTTCCAGGTATAAGTTGTCGAGTACCACGCGGTTGAACCACTCGATATTTACATTTCCTATCTTTACGGGCACACCGAGATGGCTGGATAATTCTGTCGATGCAATGCCGGAAACCTGAGATTGGATATAAGGTATCTTCAATAAAATGAAAGGCATTGCATAGAATATCCAGAACAAAACAAGTAGGGTAATGATTATGTATTTTAGTCCTCTGATATCTTTACTATATTTTAAACGCAAATCTACAACAATATCGCGATAGATTTCATTAAATTTGCACAAAAAAACGAGAGAAGAGTATGAGTGTAACAATATTGGGGATAGAATCATCCTGTGATGATACTTCCTCTTCCGTAATACGCGACGGCGTGATGCTGTCGAACGTGATAGCCAGCCAGGCCGTTCACGAGGCTTATGGCGGTGTCGTTCCTGAACTGGCTTCGCGGGCACACCAGCAGAATATTATTCCGGTGGTTGCCGAAGCCATCAAACGGGCCGGTATCGATAAATCGGAACTGAGCGCTGTCGCTTTTACACGAGGGCCGGGATTGATGGGTTCCCTGTTGGTCGGGACCTCTTTTGCCAAAGGATTTGCCGCCTCTCTGGATATCCCGATGATCGAGATTAACCATTTGCAGGCCCATGTGCTTGCCCATTTCATCAAGGAAACGCCGGAAGATGATCATGCGCCTTCTTTCCCTTTCCTTTGTTTGCTGGTGTCGGGTGGCAATTCGCAAATCATCAAGGTGAACGCATATAACGACATGGAGGTGATAGGCCAGACAATAGACGACGCGGCCGGCGAAGCCTTCGACAAATGTGCCAAGGTGATGGGATTGGGTTATCCCGGTGGTCCGGTGGTGAACCGTCTGGCCAACGAAGGAAATCCGAAAGCCTTCGCTTTCAGTAAACCGCATATTCCGGGATACGATTACAGCTTCAGCGGGTTGAAAACCTCTTTCCTTTATACGTTGAGGGATCGGTTGCAGGAAGATCCCGATTTTATCGAAAAGAACAAACAAGACCTCTGTGCTTCCTTACAGTCTACAGTGATCGATATCCTGATGGATAAGTTGCGCAAGGCAGCGAAAGACCTGAATATAAAAGAGGTGGCGGTGGCCGGAGGTGTATCGGCAAACTCCGGTTTGCGTGATGCTTTCCTGGATCATGCCAAGCGGTATGGTTGGAAGGTACATATCCCGAAGTTTGCGTTTACAACAGACAACGCGGCGATGGTCGCCATTACAGGTTATTATAAATACCTCGATAAGGATTTCTGCCCGATGGATGCAGTTCCTTTCTCAAGGGTTGTTATTTAAAGAAGAATACAAAGGTTGGAAGAAATATACTATCATACTATCATATTTCGATATAAGTAGTTGTATACATGTTTGTTATAGTATGATAGTAGCTGTTTTCAACTATCATTTATCTATCATACTACTATCATTTCCTGCTTAAAAAATGGGATAGACAGTATGCTGTTTTCACTAAGTATATAGCTAAAAGACAGACAGATAGTGACAAAAGTTGTTCGACACCCGGGTCTTGAAACCTTTGACACCCGGGTGTAGGCATCGTCGAGATGGGGGTGTAAAAAGGGGGGAAATGGGCATCCCGGCAACAAAAAGTCTGTGTTCGAGTGAAATTAAGTCATAGTTTTGGGATAAAAAGGTAGTAATCTGACGAATTATAAGATGCCATAGGCGGTTGTAACAAACGCCTTTGTCGGGTTAAAAAGACTGTCCGTTGGTTAAAATAGAGTTAAAATGATGGTTACATGATAGATAAATGATAGTATAAAAACGTACTGTCATAGTTTAAATGATTGCTATATAGTTATTTATATGTCGTAATGACAGTATGATAGTATATTCCGTGAAAACCTCTTGCGTTGAGAGGGATAATTCTATTTTAGAAAGAATTGAGTTGTCTATTTATAATGACTGGTTGTAACTGCTTCCCCTCTTGAGAGGGGGTAGGGGGTGTGTTAAAGCCAGTCAATAAAAACAGACCTTGTTACAGGTTTATTTGCCGTCTGCTTCAGCTGACGGATTGGTAAATTATCTATTTCTCCGGACTTTAGTCACATTTCTTACAAGTTTCTATCTAAGAGAAATGTGGCTGAAGCCAAAAATGAGAAACAACTTTTAAACCGTCAGCTGAAGCAGACGGCAAATGGACCTGTAATAGTCAAGTAACTCTGATTATGATAGTTGATAGGTGGGGATATGACACACCCCCTTCCCCCTCTCGAGAGGGGAATCAGTTACAACCAGCTACTATAAACAGACTCGTTTCTGATAATTATTAAAACATTTAAACCTGATAATAAAACGATATGAATAATAATAATTCGCTCAGCAAACAACTTGGCGAACTTTTGCGTTCGAAAGGTTTGGTAATGGGTACGGCGGAAAGCTGTACGGGCGGACGTATTGCCAATATGGTTACCCTGGTGGCTGGTAGTTCCGATTATTTTGTCGGAGGCGTTGTTTCTTATAGCAACGAGGTGAAACATAATGTGCTTGGAGTTTCGGAAGACAGTTTGCGTCTTTACGGTGCTGTGAGCCGTGAAGTGGTGGAACAGATGGCGCAGGGAGCTATCCGTACATTGGGATGCGATTGCTCGGTGGCGACGTCGGGAGTTGCCGGACCAGGCGGGGGAAGTCCCGAAAAACCCGTAGGAACGGTCTGGATCGCTGCCGCTTTGAAGGAACAGGCCGTTTCGCATTGTTATCATTTCGGTACGGTGCGGGCCGAAAACATACAGTCGGCAGCCGATGCCGCTTTGACAATGTTACTGGAACTTTTACAGAAGTCCGATGGATAAATTCATAGAACAACAGCGATTGATCTATCCGATGTCGGACGAAGCCATCCGGCTTCTGATCGATGAGATGGACGAGGTTTCTTTCCCGAAGGGCGATCTTCTTATCAGGGAGGGCGACCGTGATCCGTTTGTGTGGTTCGTCAGGAAGGGATTGATCCGTTCATATGTCGAAAGGGAAACGAAAGACATCACATTATGGTTCGCTTCGGATGGCGAAATGATAAATTTCGTTTACCGGGATATTGCCGCTTATAATATCGAGATGGTGGAAGATTCGGACTTGCTCCGTATCCCTGCCCGCAGGCTGGAAGAACTTTTCGAGCAGTCGCACGACATAGCTGTCTGGGGACTCAAACTGCTTGATTATTATCTTCGGGAGTATGAAAATTATTTTATTAATGATAGTTGGAGTGATGCCCGCGAGCAATACGAAGCCTTGTTGCGCAGCAATCCCGAACTTTTCCAGCGAGTACCTCTCAAGCATATTGCTTCTTATCTCCAGATCACTCCTCAATCGTTGAGCCGTATTCGTTCTTCTTCTAAATAAAAAGAGCGGACCGAAATTATCCTATGGTAATTTTTCTCTGAAAAGACCTCCCTACCTTTGCAGCCGGAAACCAAAAGTGAGTTGATTTATGAATAAAGACAAAGCTCTCTTCCGCCAGGAAAGGGAGAAATTATTGTTGACAGGTGAGATTCCCCGCTTATTTATGAAGTATGCACTTCCCGGTGTTGCGGGATTGTTGTTCTTGGGTATACAATCTGTGATCGACGGGATTGTGTTGGGACGTTTCGTAGGAGCCAATGCGCTTGCCAGTGTGAATCTGGTTTTGCCGTGTTACAGTTTGATTTCGGCATTTGCAATCGTGATGGGTATCGGGGGGCAAACCCTCGTCAGTATCAGCCTCGGAAGAGGGGATAAGCAGGAGGCTAATAACGCTTTGCGCTCAGTATTCGTGTTTTTGCTGGGGATGTCCGTGGTGGTGAGCCTGGTTATTTTTCTGTCAGCAGGAAAGATTGCTTCTTTTTTGGGGGCGAACGAAGTGTTGTTACCCGATGCGGTACATTATATACGGGTGCTCGTTCCTTTCTTCCCGCTGCTGTGTGCGATGTTTTTCGGTGACTACATAATCAAGGCGATGGGGCATCCGTTGTATGCGACCTCTGTTATGGGGATGACTGTGGTTCTGAATATTGTTCTGGACCTCGTGTTTGTTGCCGTTCTGGGGTGGGGCGTTATGGGAGCCGGACTGGCTACCGGTATTGCTTTTACGATGGGAGCCTGTTTTAACGTGCCCCGTTTGTTTTCACGTCATGAAGTGGTTGCCGTGCAGCGTGGACGCTATGACCAGCGGCTGGTATGGAATGCCTTCTATAACGGTTCGTCCGAAGGTATGTCGGAGTTGTCGGTGGCGATTACGGTATTTCTTTTCAATATTACCATGATGAGGTATCTGGGAGAGAGTGGGGTGGCTGCATTTACGGCAATCAATTATATATTGTTTATCGGAACGACCGTATTCCTTGGTATATCGGATGGGATCATTCCTATTATCGGGTATAATTACGGGGCCGGACAACAGGAACGTATCAAATCGATCCTGAAATTGGCGGCGCAGACTAATTCGCTGATCGGGATCGGTTTGTTTTTGCTGTTGTTGCTGTTTGGCGAGCAGGTGATCGGACTCTTTTTCAAGGATCATGGGAGCGAGGCTTTTGAGATTGCTTCGAGGGGTGTTTCGATTTATTGTTTCGCTTTCTTGTTGTGTGGACTGAATATATTGGCTTCCAGCTATTTTACGGCGATAGGGAATGCTAAGATATCTATTATTATCTCAGCTTTGAGAGGACTCGTATTTGTGGGAATCGGCATACTTGTCCTCCCTGCTGTGTTCGGTATCGATGCCATCTGGTATGATGTACCGATCGCTGAGATATGTACCTTGTCCGTTTCTTTCTGGCTGGTACGTAGGTCGTTATTTAATAATCGGAGCAATTAGCCGGTATCCTTTTTCATTCGGATGCAATCCGTCGGAGAAGAGGGATTCGTCTATCTTTCCGTTGGGTAGGAGCAAGGCTGGCCCTGCATCGCCGAACAGGCAGTTTTCCTCCTCGGCCATCGTCCGGATATTCCGGTTGATGTTTTTCACCCAGTCCTCATGTTCGCGACGGGGAAGGATACCCATTACCTGGATCGTTGCTTTCGGCTGGCGGTTATGAACGGCTGTGATAAGGAATCGTAGACCTTCTACAATGTCTTCGTCCGTACTGGAACTCATGTTGTTTGTTCCGATCATCAGGACGACCTTCTCTGCTTCGTAACCGTCCAGTTCATCGTGGTAGATACGCCAGAGTGCGTTTTCGATGCGGTCGTAACCATATCCCAGGTTCTGGAAATCGGCGGCTGCCATGTATTTCTTCCAACTTTCCGGACCTCTGCTTATCGGACCGGCTGGTTCGCCTCCCCAGAAATGCGTAATTGAATTGCCTATGATAACGGCTTTGGGAGGGTGCTGCTTGATATGGCTTATTATTTCGCGATGGCGTTTTTGCCATTCGTAATTGTTCGGTTCGCGGCGTTGGGTTACCGGTTGGCAGGTAGGGCGGTTACCTTCCGGGATACGGAGTATTTCACGTACTTTCTTTTCTACGGCTGTTGCCTGAGCCTGTGCGCCCAGGTCGGAGGGGTGTACGTAATCTACCCAGGCGTCCGGCGAGTAATCGAGCTCGTCGTGTGTCAGGTAGTAGAGGTCTTTCACACCTTCCGATTGTAGTATTTCGAACCCTTTTTGCGAACCTCTGTTGAGGCGGGTATATAGTTCATATTGTCCCTTGTCGGTCGGTGCATTGCTATATCCGGCGTGTTCGACAAGCAGGATGGGAGCGTTGCGGGTCGCCCTGATTTGTTTTACGGCGGCAACGACCAGGTCTGTAACTTCCTGTTCGGTGTTTGGTGTCAGGTTAGGCAGGCAATCCAGGATATATATACGTGCATCCTGCTCTATGATGTAGTTCAGCACTTCCTTTTCCAGTTTCCCGTTTCCGGAAAATCCCAGGTTGATAAGCGGATAGCCCAGCGAACGTTGCAGGATATTGGCCCAGGCCATAGCCGGACGGGAGGAACAGGCTCCTTGTGCGATGGAGGTACCATAGAGTACGACCGGCTTTTCCGGCGATTGCGGGATAAAGGTCAGTTCGCTGTCTTCGGGAGTGCCGATCTCCATCCATTCTACCGTATTATATAAAGGTAAGTAAAGACGGTATTCAAACCCACGGTTATGATAGCTGTCCTGACCTAAATTCCTGTAACTGTATGTTATGGTATCTCCGAAAGAATAGTTTCCGAAACAAAAGCCCCATTTCCCGTCGCTGTCAATACTGTACAGGTCAACGCCGGATACACCGGTACTTTGCATGTGCGGCATATTCAATCCGCCACTCACTTTGTAGCGGACGGTGATCTGTGGGGCATTACTATAAAAGTGGATCGCTAACCCGGCCGAGTTGCGGGAGAGGTTCCATACGGCAGGTCTTATTTCCTTCTCTGCCCGGTCAGGCAGGCGGACATATTTGTAACCTATTTCATCAGGCCAGCCCTGGTTTTGTACTACAGGAAAACCTGCATCCATCGGATTCTGCCATTTCCATTGTGCCCCGGCAGAAAGGCATGCCATACAGAAAAATAGTAGACAAAAGAGTCTTTTCATGGTCGTTATTATGTGTTTATGTTACTTTTTGATACGATATTGACAAAGATAAAACAATTTCAGGAATTCTATTTTTATTTATTCATGTATATTTGCCAGAGTTAAACAAAAAGTAAAAATACCATGAAAGTACAAGCACTGCTCGTATTCCTTCTAGCCGGAAGCATGTCGTTGATGGCTCAGAAGAGTTATCAGTTACAATCGCCGGACAGAAAACTGCAAACGGTAGTTACCGTAGGTGATAATGTAGAATTTTCCCTGACTCATGACGGGACAGAGGTCCTGGTACCATCTGCAATCTCCATGACTTTACAGAATGGAGAAGTTTTGGGAGTAAAACCGAAAGTATCGAAAGTAACCAAAGGGTCGGTAGACAAAGTGATCCCTTCTCCTTTCTATAAGAAGACGGAAGTAAGCGATATCTATAATGAAATGACGATTTCTTTCCGTGGAGATTACAGTATTGCCTTCCGCTTATATAACGATGGACTGGCTTATCGTTTCATTACCCGTAAGAAAGGGGAAATTGTCGTTGCAGACGAAGCGGCAACCTATAACTTCTCGACAGACCATAAGACATTTTCTGCTTATGTGAACAGTACGAAGCCGACATTCGAAGAACAGTTCTCCAACTCGTTTGAACAACCTTATGTGAATGAAGTTATCACCAAACTGAACGACAAGCGTTTGATGATCCTCCCTTATCTGGTGGATCTGGGTAACGGAAAGAAACTATGTATCACCGAAGCCGATTTGGAAGACTATCCGGGTATGTTCCTGAACAATGCAACAGATAAGCCCTCTCTGAAATCTGTGCATGCCCCTTATCCGAAGGTAAAACAGCAGGGGGGACATAACCGCCTTCAGATGCTGGTCAAGGAACGTGAAAATTTTATAGCTAAAACTAAAGGAAACCGTTCGTTCCCGTGGCGCGTATTTGTCGTTTCTGAAAATGACAAGCAACTGGTCGATTGCGATATGGTGTATCGCCTGGCTTCTCCTTCCCGTGTAAGTGATGTTTCCTGGATCAAACCGGGTAAGGTTGCCTGGGACTGGTGGAACGACTGGAACATTTACGGAGTGGACTTCCGTGCCGGCATCAATAACGATACTTATAAGTATTATATTGACTTCGCTTCCGAACATGGCATCGAATATGTAATTCTGGATGAGGGCTGGGCTGTTAACCTGGAAGCAGATTTGCTGAAAGTCATCCCGGAAATTAATATGGAAGAAATCGTATCGTATGCCAAATCGAAGAATGTGGATATTATCCTTTGGGCAGGCTTTTATGCTTTCGACCGTGATATGGAGAATGTGGTGAAGCATTATGCGGATATGGGTGTCAAAGGTTTCAAGGTCGACTTTATGGATCGTGATGATCAGGAGGTGATTAATTTTTTGTATCGCTCGGCAGAAACTTGTGCCAGATATAAGATGTTGGTTGATTTCCATGGCGTATGTAAACCGACCGGTTTGCAGCGTACTTATCCGAACGTAATCAATTATGAAGGGGTGAATGGTTTGGAACAATTGAAATGGTCGCCTGCCTCTTACGATATGGTTACTTACGACGTAACATTCCCGTTCATCCGTATGGTTGCCGGTCCGGTGGATTATACACAGGGGGCTATGCGGAATGCAACCCGTGCCAACTATCGTCCGGTCAACTCCGAACCGATGAGCCAGGGTACCCGTTGCCGCCAGCTGCTACTTATGTGATTTTCGAATCGCCTCTGAATATGCTTTGTGATAATCCGACCAATTATATGCGTGAAAAAGAATGTACCGAGTTTATCGCAAACATCCCGACCGTTTGGAACGAAACACAGGTGCTCGATGCAAAAGTATCCGAATATATCGCTATAGCCCGCCAGCACGACGATATCTGGTATCTGGGTACCCTGACTAATTGGGAACCGCGTGAGATGGAACTGGATCTTTCTTTCCTGGGCGACGGCAATTACAAACTGGAACTTTTCAAAGACGGTATCAATGCCGACCGTGCCGCCTGTGATTATAAAAAAGAAATCATCCCGGTTCCCGCCGACCGTAAACTGAAGATCAAAATGGCTCCGGGCGGCGGATATGCTGCAAAGATCTATAAATAACCGACTTCCCGGTGCATGGAATAAGCGTTCGAACCGTCCGCATAATAATTGTTTATTGTGCGGACCGGTTCGAATTTGTTTTTTTGGTAAAGACGGAGCGCTGCCGGATTTGAGACGTTTACTTCGAGCGTAATCTTTGGATGATTATGCTGTCTGGCAAATTCGATCGTTTTGTCTATCAGGTGCTGCCCCAGCTTCTGTCTTCTGAAACCGGGATGTACGGCTAAAGATAGATGCGCAGATTGGGGGTATGATCGTTTTGCAAGAGAGAAACATAGGCTACTATTCTCTCTTGGTATTCAACGATATAAAACATTCCTTTAGCTTTTGTGATCAGATAGACGAATTGTTTTTTGGAGAAACTGTCCGGACCGAAACAAGATGTCTCTATTCTCATAATCCCGTCCAGGTCTGCCCGGGTTGCCTGCCTGGTTATAATCTCCTGTTCCATCTTTTAGAAGTGTTTCATATCTAACATACGTCCGAAGTGATTCAGTATCCTGTAATACAGGTCATCGCCCAGTACAGCGTCTTCGATACCGTGGTCGATACTCGGATTATCGTTGATCTCGATAACCATGGCGCGGTCGTTGACCATTTTCATATCGACTCCGTATAATCCTTTTCCGATAAATGAAGTCGCTTTGACCGCCGTGTCGAGTACTTTACGGGGAACCTGATAAATAGGAATGGTATCGACCAGTCCGCACCGGCTTCTTCCCGAATCATAATGACAGTAGATTTGCCAGTGTCCTTTGGCCATATAATATTTGCAGGCAAACAACGGCTCACCGTTCAGGATGCCGATCCGCCAGTCGAACTCAGTCGGAGTAAATTCCTGGGCGAGGAGGATGGACGACTTTTCAAACAGCAGGTCGAGTGCTGCTTCCAGTTCCGCTTCGTTGGTTACCTTCTTCATCCCGAAAGAGAAAGAACCATCCGGAATTTTCAGGATGAACGGTGATCCTAACTGACTGCTGATCTGTTCGAATGTATTTTCGTTTGACTTGAATATCAGCATCGAGAGGGGAGCCGGTATCTTTTCCTTTTCAAATAATTCATTCAGGAATACTTTATTTGTGCACCGTATGATGGATAACGGATCGTCTATCACGACCATTCCGTTCTGCCTTGCCAATTGCGAAAGCCGGAAGGTGTAATGGTTCAGTGATGTCGTCGTACGTATAAATAATGCATCGAACTCCATCAGGCGGGTGGCATCTTCTTCCGTGATCAGTTCGGCATGTATATCCATCTTTTTGGCTACTTCCAACAGTTTGTTTATGGCCTGTTTGTTGCTGGGCGGGAACTTTTCCTCCGGATCGTATAATACAGCCAGGCTATACCGGGCGGATTTAACGGTTTGAGGCGCACGCCATACCTTTTTGTTGAAACGGTCGAGCGCTTCAGCGAAGAAACTTTGTTCTTCATCGTTCAGTTGTTCCAATGACAAGAGTTGAATGGATTCGATCTGGTTCTTAACCCGGGTATTAAAACTGATCCTAAGGAGGGGAGCAGGATAGTTTTCGAAGATGAACCGGGCAATTTTCTCCAGCCCTTTTTCCTGGCAAGTTCCGAAATAGAGGTTCAGATACCAGATATTATCGGTAATATTGTTTTTCTGTATCCATTGATAACAGAGCTTCTGTAAGTTCCGGTCCATGCGGACACCCGCCCCGGCTTCCAGCTTATTGATGATATCTACTCCGGGAATCACCTTGTGTCCTCGGGTTTGAGCCAGTAATGAACAGTAATATCCTTCGGAATTATAACTGTAGTCATTACTGAGGTTGATGACAAATTTACTCCCCTTTTCTTTTTGGAGAGATTTGTTTTTTAAATAATCGGAAACAGTTAAGATACTGCTTGTCTTGTAATACGGTTTCCAATCATTCAGACTGTCTAAAAGAATCAGCACATTATTCATATTGAATATTAAAATGAGTGCGCAAAATAGACAAATAAATCAATCTGTAATGCGAATAATCATTAATTATTAAAAGCACTTTTTGCTGATTGAGTCTCAGGGGGGTGTTTCCTGTCACATTTAACTTCCAATCACGTTGCTCATGTTGTTAAACATCTTGATTTTTACGGTTTGGATGTAGAAATGTTTACTTTTGTTGAAACATAAATATTATAATAATGGAAATAGATGAGTTGAACGCAGAGATAGAGAAGATGGAGAAGTCTATCGCTAATGCAAAGAAGAAAGTAGAATCATGTGAAAAGAAGAGAAAAAAGCTTTTGCAAGAGGTCTATAATAACAAGTATTTGCGGCTTTCAGAATTACAAATTTGTTATGTAAGAGAAATATACCGTTTGGATCTTGATAGGTATGACGTTATTGATTTTAAAGGCTTTTATGCTGGATTTAGATATGGTATATTTGAATATGAAAATTCTGATGAATATACAAACAGAAGAGAAAATTATTGTGAAATAATAATAAAGGATGAACCAGAAATAATCACTGAAGAAGAATTTTGTGATATACTTAAAATTATTCATACTAAGTTGGATGAAAAATTGTTTTCTAAATTTGCAAAGTCTAAGTAGATGGAGTATTATCACTTTGCAGTCAAAATGTCATTTTGTTATTTATCTGTCTTTTGTGTATCTTCTTGCAGTAGTGGCGTGGGAAGCGCCGGGGTGAAAGCGGTGCTCGACCGTTTGAATGTAGTACTGGTGCGCCATTTGCAGCATGGCCGCCGGGTGAGTGTGGGGGAATTGGGTACGTTCCGTTATACGATCGGTTCTCCCGGGGTAATTGATGAGAAAACTTTTGATACAAACCTGATTCGCGAACCTAAAGTTCGGTTTTATCCGGGAAAGGCACTCCGGGGACTATCAAGAGCCAGGCTAGTTTTGAGAAGCTGGTCGAGAAGAAAGACGAAGAGAAGGAAGAAGAGAATGGCGGAAGCAGCGATAGACCGGAGATCGAATAATTGAGAATTCATAATTAGAGATTCAATGTTTAGGTTATGAAACGTCTTCTGCTGTCCGTCAGTCGCTCTGTTATTTGGCCATTCATCTGTTGGAACCATTGAGGCAGTTCAATGGCAGGCCAATTGCAGTATTGAGTGGTTACCGTAGTGACTCTGTAAACCGTCTGGCCGGTGGTGTCAGTACCGGCCGGCAATATCCGGCAGAGATAGCTTTATTGCAAGGAAACAAACATCACAGCATAACCGACACAATCCGAAAATCAGTACAAACAGTCATCGTCAGTGAGTATTTGGATAGTAGCTTTCGTCCTGTTAGCCGGAGCATGCCTGGGGTTCGGAAACCCATCACAAACATGAGATTATTAGCCACTTCATTAGGGGTGGAGTGGCTTTGATATGGAGGATAGTATAGTAATCCAATTATTAAAGCGTGGACACTTAGCTTTTATTCCGGTTAAACCTATTGCTTCAGCCAGAATATTGCCGTATACGATTTTGTTATATCCTTTAATGATTCGTTTAAGTCTTTTGGACGGAGCCGTGTCCGGGCAGTTGTTAATCATCTCCGGATTATCAAATTCTCTGAAAATAGCTTCTAATTCTTCTCTGTCAAGAATCTCATCATCGTTGAATAGCAAATCAAAAATTTCGAGATTATAAAAAAGAATCCCTTCAAATTCGTGTAATTGCATATAAGGAATGAAACGATATCTGAGATTTTCCTCTATCGACTCGCTCATCTTATGTTCTAAAAAATCAAGTCTGGAATTCTTATCTGTAATCGCTAATGATTCTTCCCAGCCAGGAAATTCATATTTTTGATATAAGCCATAATAATCTATCAATAAAGTAACATATGCTGTTGTATCCTGTTTGAGATGATTCTCTATTTGTTTTTTCAGTATGTTCCATCTTACAATTCCGCCATTACTATGTTTGATTAATGGGGATTGAACATATATTTGTTGTTTCTGAAAGTATGGAGTCAATGTTTTTTTGCAGAACTCTTCTTCAGTAGGACCTTCGCATATAATTATAATTCGTTCCATGGTATTCAATAATTAGGTTGGCCTGACGTTATTATATTCCTTTTCCACAAATCATCTACCGTATACTCATCAAGCCATACAGACAGGGATTCAGAGTCCAGTCTCCTGAATACAGATTCACCGTTGATCCGGTCTACCGTTATAATGTCTTCAGGTTCAAAGTGACTTATTAAATCGGTCGATTGTGTTGCTAATATGACTTGGCATTGCTTGGATGCAACAGACTTTATTAAACCGGCTAATTTGGATATGGCAGCAGGATGCAGACCTAATTCGGGTTCATCGATAATAATAGTCTGAGGTAATTCCGGTTGCATAAAAAGTGTAGCTAAAGCGATGAACCTGATTGTTCCGTCTGATAAGTCATTTACACCATATATGACATTACTGAATTTATCCTTCCATTGTAATCTGATATAATTTTCCTTGTTAGGCTGGAAAAAGAAATCAGAGAAATAAGGAGCAACGCTTTGAATCGTTGAAATGATCCGTAGATAGACTTTGGGATTTTCTTTTTGTATATTATATAGAAATGCAGCCAGGTTTTCACCTTTCTCATATAAGAAGTAAATGTCATTTTCTATATGGCTCATTAATGTGAAAGGAGATTTTGCTCCGGTATCATGAAAGTGATATTTTCTGAAACC
This sequence comes from Parabacteroides sp. AM58-2XD, assembly GCF_003463685.1. Lineage (NCBI taxonomy): Bacteria > Pseudomonadati > Bacteroidota > Bacteroidia > Bacteroidales > Tannerellaceae > Parabacteroides > Parabacteroides sp. AM58-2XD. The sequence goes on along the minus strand of NZ_QSDP01000050.1, from coordinate 24,123 downwards.
ATTTAAATATTGAATGACATATTTTGCCCTGAAATTATCAGTTGTTTTAATTCTCGCTTCTGTTGAATATGCACTGATGTCGCTTCCTTTGTCTCTATTGTATATTAATCTTTCATCAGTGAATATCAATTTTTCTTCCCCAGCTTTTAATGTTGCAGAATAACCATTTACCCCTCCGTTAAACTCAACATTGAAATAAATCCGATCTGTTACATCTTTGCCTTCAAACAAGATTTTGTCTTCTCCCCCCCTTAAGGAAATGTATTCCTGCAAATTCCTGTTATATAGTCGGTTTAGAAATTCAAAGAAAGAAATGAAATTACTTTTCCCGCTACCATTTGATCCAATGAGTATATTAATGTCTTTAAAATCAACTTTTTGTTCTTTTATCGACTTATATCCTTTAATTTCTATATAATCCATTATATGTATAATTAATATTCAAATGATATCCTTTTCCTTTGTCTTGTAAGCACAGCCTGATATTACGGTGGTAATTAATGCGGCTGTGATATTTGCAAAGTTAATCATTTACTATGAACTGGACAATATATATATTTTATTGGAGTGATTAATTCATTTCGGGGTTCCTGCAATTACAAATTCAGGAAAATCTGGTGGAGTTTGGATTATTAAAAAAGGTGTGCCAATTCACGTTGGCACACCTACAAGCGAGAATTATATGTGAGTTGGGGTTAGGGTACATTTGTTTTCGGCGACAAATGTAGAAGTCCCTGATTTAACCACAAAATATATTTCACAGACGACATTAAAGTGCTGTTGAACGGCATAATTTCTTTTTGAGGAGTTGGTGGCAAGCGAAAATGGGTATAAAAAAACAGAAGGATTAGAAAAACTTTCTAACCCTTCTGTTCTGTGAGGTTCCTGGCGGATTCGAACCGCCGTACATGGTTTTGCAGACCACTGACTAAGCCACTCATCCAAGGAACCGGATATCAAATTCAATTATAAAGAGGTTCCTGGCGGATTCGAACCGCCGTACACGGTTTTGCAGACCGCTGACTAAGCCACTCATCCAAGGAACCATCTATTTCAAATAGCGTCTTATCGTTTTTGCGAGTGCAAAGAAAGGTATTATGTTTGAGATATGCAAATCTTTTTCATACTTTTTGCAGGCGTTGATTGTTGCAGAACTAAGGAAAAAGAAGTTACTTTGTCCCCTGTTAGTATAAATATAAAGGAATGAATTATATAGAAACGGAAATACCCGGTGTCTGGATCATTGAACCTAAGGTGTTTAATGACGCACGGGGATATTTTATGGAAGCATTTAAACAATCTGAGTTTGAACAACACATCGGTAAAGTGAATTTTATTCAGGATAATGAGTCCTGTTCTTCCAAAGGAGTACTTAGAGGATTACATTATCAATTGGCTCCCTATTCGCAGTCGAAGTTGGTGCGGGTGATCACAGGACGTGTTCTGGATGTTGCCGTCGATTTGCGTGCCGGATCTCCGACATTCGGAAAATATGTATCGGTTGAACTTTCGGCAGAGAATAAACGACAGTTCTTTATTCCGCAGGGATTTGCTCATGGATTCCACGTATTGAGCGACGAAGCGATTTTTACTTATAAAGTGGATAACCCTTATATGCCCAGCCATGAAAAAGGACTTCGTTTTGATGATCCGGCGATAGGAGTGGATTGGGGAATTACAGATATCAATGCTGTAAATTTATCAGAGAAAGATACAAAAGCGCCTCTGTTCAGTGAGGCGGAATATAATTTTACATTTAAATAATACGGACGATGAAGACTTATCTGGTTACCGGTGCTGCCGGTTTTATTGGTGCTAACTTTATCAAATATATGCTGGCAGAGCATCAGGATATAAAGATTGTAGTTCTCGACTTGCTGACTTATGCAGGAAATCTGGGTACGATAGCAGGAGATATCGATGGCGAACGTTGTGAGTTTGTGAAAGGCGATATCTGCGACCGTACGTTGGCTGATGAACTTTTTGCTAAGTATAATTTTGATTATGTAGTTAATTTTGCTGCAGAAAGTCATGTGGATCGTAGTATTGAGAATCCGCAGTTATTCCTTGTAACTAATATTCTGGGAACACAAAATTTACTGGATGCAGCCCGCAGAGCCTGGGTGACAGGGAAAGACGAGGCCGGTTATCCTCTGTGGCGTGAAGGCGTACGTTTCCATCAGGTTTCTACAGATGAAGTTTACGGAAGCTGGGTGCGGAAGGTTATTTCCATGAAACGACTCCGCTGGATCCGAGAAGTCCGTACAGCGCCTCCAAAACAAGTGCCGATTTATTTGTAAAAGCGTATTTCGATACTTATAAAATGCCGGTAAGCATTACCCGTTGTTCCAATAATTATGGTCCTTATCATTTTCCGGAAAACTGATTCCTCTTATTATAAAGAATATCCTGGAAGGAAAATCCCTGCCGGTGTATGGTGACGGAAAGAATGTAAGAGACTGGTTGTATGTGGAAGATCATTGCAAGGCTATCGATGCTGTTATTCATCGTGGACGGGTAGGAGAAGTCTATAATGTAGGTGGCCATAACGAAAAGCAAAACATTGAGATTGTAAAACTGACGATCAGTACAATCCATCGCTTAATGACCGAACAGCCTGAATATCGCCAGGTGCTGAAAAAGAAAGAGATTGGTCCGGACGGGGAAATTGCTGTCGACTGGATTAATGAAAGCCTGATTACTTTTGTGAAGGACCGCCTCGGACATGACATGCGTTATGCTATTGACCCGACGAAAATCTCTGAAGAGCTTGGCTGGACTCCTGAAACGACATTTGAAGTCGGCATCGTAAAAACAATCCGCTGGTATCTGGAAAACCAACAGTGGGTAGAAGACATCACGGGTGGCGATTATATGAAATATTACGACCGGATGTACTCCGGCCGTGAATTATAAAGCATTGGTTTCTCCTTCCGGAGGAGTTACCGTATGATTAGGAGAGAGGCTGCTCACCAGTTCGGGAGCAGTCTCTTTTATTTGGTTACGTATCGACTCCCGTATTTCTTTCCGGACATTTGTCCGAGTACTGTCCAGCTCCGCTTCTTTAGCCGGTTTAAAAAGGTCTTTGTAGCGGCACTTTACAATTTTATATTTGAAATCATCCAAATTACCGGTGATGTCGATTCCGAGTTTAAACGGAACCGGCGATTTGAGTACAGACAGATGATAGTTGAAAGTCATATCCAGGTTATGAGTTCCTCCGACGGCTACTTTATATCTGTCCATTTCCACCAGGAAGGGGAATACTTTTATTTTATTGTCTTTGATAGCCAGATCGACCGATATACTGTCTATTACATTCCGCTTCTTGTTTTTGAACATAAGCGTCTTGGATATTTCAGTAAAAGTTTCACCGTCCAGCAGCACCATGTTTTCCCCATGCAGATAGCAGGCTGAGTGCAGGGAAGGAAGTTCCAGCGACATGGTGGAATCCATCTTGCAGGTTGCCGTCACCTGGCAGTCGACTACTCCTTCGAAAGAACGTAACATCGGGACGAGTGTGTCGATGGCCGGATACAATCCGATCAGTTTCTCAACCATTACATCTTCCATATCGAGATCGAAACCGACGGATGCCCCGCTATAGTCTTTAGCCGTGTAGAACATGGTCATGTTTCCGCGGCCGATATTTGAATCCATCTTAAGGTTACTAAGATTGATGCTTTGATCGCGGATAATCACTTCACCGAGTACATTGGTAAGTTCGGCATCCTTGAAGTCGATCTTTTGAGCGTTTGTGTGAAGCGTTATGTCCAGATAAGCCGGGATGACAAATACCCGGTCTGTTGTATCCAGTGTCGCTGTTGCAATGGAATCCTGCAGAGTATGGGTATCCATGGTAACAAAACTTTCCTCGTCCATTACTGATTGACCGGTTGTAGCGAGGTGTTGTTCCGAATATTGCATGCCGGAGTTCATCGCTTTCATTAGCTGGTTACAATCGATATAATCGGATGTCAGTGAGAAGTTACCCCGTAGTTTCCCTCCCCGAAGCATGGCCTGGCGGATACGGTTTATTTCTCCGTTCAGCATAAAATCACTTTTTCCCAGATGCAGGTGGGCATTGGTCAATGTGATATCGTTAGTATTGAATTTCATGGTGGTCTGGTCTATTCGCATAGGGATGGGTAGCAGGCGGCTGAACCCCCTCATTTTGTTAAAGGAGAGGCTGCCTCGGATTTCCCAGCGACGTAATAATTGTGTTGTCACGTCGGTGGTATCCGTTTGGATTTGACCGGGTGTCCTTGGGCGGCGTGTACGTGCCTGCCTGGTTGTATTGGCCTGTGATGTTGTATCGGTCCGGGCAAGTCTTCGCTGGCGCACGGCATCCCGATAGGGGAGTGCTTCTAGATTGAATGTGTTTCCGGCAAGTATCATTCCGGTATGCATCGGCAGGATGAAGTATCGCAGGGTATCGACAGAAATGGTGGCACCTGTGGTGGGTATCCGTTTATTGGAGGCTGACGATTTGATGCCACCTTTCATGACGGTTTGTCCGGCTACCAGCCATACGGAATCGGGCAGGCGGGTACGCAGATAGTCAAACTTCAGTTGTGCAGTCATGGGGATAACGGCTGTCGTATCTATGACAGGCGATGTTTTTGCCTGTATGGCCAGTCGGCTGATATTTGTATTGATGTCATCCTGGTATTTGATGTTCAGGCTGTCTACCGACAAAGACATGCTTAACAGGTCTTTATTTTCCAGATAAGAACTGCCCTGTTGGGTGGAGTCGACCGAGAAACCGGCATTTGTTATAAAGACGTCCATACCCAACGGTTTGCTATAAGCCTTCAGCGTATCTATTTTTAACTGGCCTGAAGCGTGAACTTTGCCGTATTGGCTGTCCAGTAAGTCATCCACATTAAATGAAGCGGAAAGATCGGCATCCATTACTCCCTGGAGGAAGAGGGTGTCCGGATTCAGAAATTCCTGTGCAAGCCGTGTGAAGTCGATCTTACCTTTTATATTGGCGTCGACATTCGGTGAAGTCAGCAGGTTGGTTACTTTTCCACGCATATCCAAAGAGGTTGTCAGTCCTTTTAATCTCAGTTGTTCCAATGAGACAAAAGAAGAATCCGGATACATGCCGTTCAGATGGAGGTCCATATCCATCTGTATGGTGTCGATTCCTTGTTTGAGGCCTTTGACGTGGTAGGAGCCGTTCTCTATTTTACAACACAGGTTGACAGACGGAACAATACTGTCTCCCAGGTAACCGTGTATGTTCCCTTCCATGATGATAGCTCCTTTTGCCAGTGTTTTATCTCTGTTTTGGAAATAGGCATCGGGAATGAATTTCAATAAATCGTTCATGTCGGATATTTTGAGGCCGACTTCCATGTCTATTTTAGTCTGTTTCAGCGGCGGAAAACTGCTGACAGAGCCGTTGGCTGTAAAAGGAAGATTGTTAACGAGTAGTTCGGCATCATTCAACGTGATCGTGTTGAAGTTGTCAGAAAGTAAAAGCTGGCTTTTCAGTTTCAGGGCCAGTTTGTTTTCCAGTGTATAAGTCGGACTGCTGAACAGGATGGAAGTTGAGCCTGTTTCAATATCCAGTTTATTCTTTCCGTCGGTCAGTGAACCGTCCAGGTTGAGGAAGAAGCCGTTTATTTCAGCAAACAGATCGGCTTCGCGGTCATCATAAGTGAAACGGCCGTTTGTGATGCGCACTTTTTGCAGGTCGATGGGAGGCAACGGCTTTTTGCCGGTGTCGGCAGAGTCGGTCTCTGTGGAATAGATATCCCAGTTGGCAGCACCTTTCTTATTCACATAGCCATAGAAACGAGGTTCTTCGATACTGATTTCGCCTATTGTTATTTTGCCGTTAAAAAGATAATCGGTTGGCCGGAAAGAGATAACGGCGGATTTGAAAGCGATCAGGGAATCGGACGGAATGGCCAGTTCTACCTTGTGTGCCGTTGAATCTTCGGCTGTATGTGAGATTAGATGGCCGTTCGTGAGCCGGATGCCCAGATGCGGGTATGTTTCAAAATAAGTCAGTTCGATCCGCTCGCAATCCAGATGGGCGTCAAGAAACTTATTCGTTTGTTCGATGACGAGCGGGGTCAGTTTCTCCGGAGGAAGAACGCCCCAGTTCAGAATACTGAACCCTATGCCCGGAAGGATAAAGAACAGGGTAACAGTGATAACGACGATTGTCGTAATTAATTTTTTATTGATCTTCATATTGCCTTCATGTATTGGTTATACAAAAGTATGTAAATAAACCCATATCTTTGTACCTGATAAGTTTATTTAAAAGATTATAGGCATATGGATTTTCGTCTGAAGGTATTTTATAGCGTAGCGACTAACCTGAGTTTTACAAAGGCTTCGAAGGAATTGTATATCAGTCAACCGGCTATAAGCAAGCATATTCATGAATTGGAGATGCAGTATAAGACGCCGTTGTTCGACCGTACCGGTAGCCGTATTGTGCTGACCCGGGCCGGCGAATTGTTGTTGTCGCATACCAATACGCTGCTGGCTGCTTACCGGCAACTGGACTTCGAGATGAATCTGCTGACCGATAATATCTGTGGCGACCTGCGCCTGGGGGCCAGTACGACGATTGCCCAGTATGTATTGCCTCCCATCTTGTCTTCCTTTATCCGGAAATTTTCCGATATCCGGGCTTCCCTGCTGAACGGAAATAGTCATGATATTGAAAAAGCCTTGTGTGAAGGTAAGATCACTTTGGGACTGGTGGAGGGGAATGCCCGGCAGAGTTCTCTTCATTATACGCCTTTTATGAAAGATGAACTGGTCGTTATTACACATACCGGGAGTAAACTGGCCCGGTATGAAGAACTGACGTTGGACCAACTTTGCACACTTCCGCTGGTGCTGCGTGAAAATGGTTCAGGGACGTTGGCTGTTTTGGAGTCCACATTGGCCGAACATCAGGTCAAGCTATCCCAACTGAAAGTACTGATGCAGTTGGGAAGTACTGAAAGTATTAAATTGTTTCTGGAAAATTCGGATGCACTGGCAATCGTGTCGGTACGTGCCGTTACCCGTGAACTGATGTCGGGAGTGCTGAAAGTGATCGATATCACAGATTTCTCTGCCGAACGTATGTTTTCCTTTGTGCAGCTACAGGGACAGAGCGGGGGACTGGAAGAGAGTTTCATCCGGTATATGCAAGCCTATAAGTAAATCAGATGTGGATGCCGTAATCGTGTTTCACTTCATCCATCACAAAAGTACTTTCCAGTGAACCGAGGCTGTCTATTGTTCCCAGAACATTGAGGATAAACTCCTGGTAGTATTTCATGTTTGGGGCATGGATCTTTAACAGATAGTCGTAACTGCCTGATATGTTATAACATTCAGTTACTTCGGGGATATCTTGTATGATCCGTGTGAACTCGGTCGCAATCTCCCTGTTCAGTTTGCTGAGTTTGACGCGGCAGAAGACGACAAAACCCAGATTCAGTTTTTCTGCATCCAATACGGCTATATACTTCTTTATATATCCTCCGTTTTCCAAACGTCTGAGGCGTTCGAAGACCGGGGTTGATGAAAGATTCACCCGGGCGGCAAGTTCTTTTGTTGTCAGCCGGGCATTTACCTGTAGCGTGCGGAGGATCTGCAAATCCTTTTTGTCTAAAGTCTCCATAGAATAAAATTCTTTTATCTGATTCTTTTTAACTGTTGTATAGTTGACTCTGTCTGTATGACGGTGTAAAAATAGTATTATTTTCTATATTTATATGATTTCTTGTTTGATATTTCTTTGTATGATACTTTTGCTGGAAAATAATACAGTAATAAGTCAAATAAAAAAAGAATAAGATCATGGCAAAAAGAGAATTACATTTCGAGACTTTACAGCTTCATGTAGGACAGGAACAGGCGGATCCGGCAACAGATGCTCGTGCAGTACCCATTTATCAGACGACTTCCTATGTGTTTCATAACTCGGCGCATGCGGCAGCCCGTTTCGGTTTACAGGATCCGGGAAATATTTACGGTCGTTTGACTAATTCAACGCAAGGTGTTTTTGAACAGCGTGTGGCGGCTCTTGAAGGAGGCGTTGCCGGGTTGGCTGTCGCTTCGGGCGCAGCTGCCATTACCTATGCATTCGAGAATATTACACGTGCCGGCGACCATATTGTAGCGGCAAAGACAATTTATGGAGGTAGCTATAATCTGCTGGCACATACCTTGCCGGTTTATGGGGTAACTGCCACTTTTATTGATCCGGCTGACTTGTCTAATTTTGAAAAGGCTATCCGGGAAAATACGAAAGCGATCTTTATCGAAACCTTGGGCAATCCGAATTCAAATATTATATCTATAGAAGAGGTGGCAGCCATTGCCCATCGTCATAAGATTCCCCTGATTGTGGATAATACTTTCGGAACACCTTATCTGATACGTCCGATCGAACATGGTGCGGATATTGTAGTGCATTCGGCAACAAAATTCATCGGTGGACACGGTTCATCGTTAGGAGGTGTCATTGTCGATTCCGGCAAATTCGACTGGGTGGCTTCCGGTAAGTTCCCGCAACTGACAGAACCTGATCCGAGTTATCATGGGGTACGTTTTGTGGAGGCTGCCGGACCTGCGGCTTATGTGACCCGTGTCCGTGCTGTCTTGTTACGTGATACGGGGGCTTGCATCAGTCCGTTCAATGCATTTATTTTGTTACAGGGATTGGAAACTCTCTCATTGCGTGTGGAACGTCATGTTGAAAATGCTCTGAAAGTAGTTGACTTCCTGCAAAATCATCCGAAGGTGAAAAAGGTGAATCACCCGTCTTTGCCGGAACATCCCGATCAGGCGTTGTATAAACGTTACTTCCCGAAAGGCGCCGGTTCAATCTTTACTTTCGAGATACAAGGAGGGCAGGAAGAAGCACATCGTTTTATCGACAGCCTGGAGATCTTTTCCCTGCTGGCAAATGTAGCCGATGTAAAATCTTTGGTTATTCATCCGGCCAGTACTACACATTCGCAGTTGAATGCAGAAGAACTGGCGGAACAGGAGATTTATCCGGGAACAGTGCGCCTTTCGATAGGAACGGAGCACATAGAAGATTTGCTTGTAGATCTGGAGCAGGCACTGGCTAAAATCTGAACAATCGGAATGAAAAGGGTGTTATAACTTCAAGTTATCAGCTATTCCATAATGTGATTGGTTCGATATCTTTTTAAAGCTTACCTTTGCGCCGTCAAAAACAAAGGATAACTAAATGATATTATAAGAAATGAACACAATTGAACAAGTGCTGACGAAGTACAACAAACCCCTTTTCATTCTCCTATTCGTTCTTTGTCTGATGCCTTTTATTTCTCCGGCTATAGCTCTGTTTCTGGGTCTTGCGCTGGGAATGACAGCCGGACAACCTTTCCCGAAATTCAGTAAGAAAACGTCTAAATATTTATTGCAGTTCTCTGTAGTAGGCTTGGGATTCGGTATGAATCTGCATGAATCGCTGAGAACCGGAAAAGAAGGGATGCTCTTTACGGTCGTATCGGTTGTTGCCGTGTTGGCTTTAGGTATGTATCTGGGTAAGAGATTGATGATGGACCGGAAAACGGCTTATCTGATCTCCGCCGGAACTGCGATTTGCGGAGGAAGTGCCATAGCAGCCGTTGCCCCGGTAGTAAAAGCCAACGACAATGAGATGTCGATGTCGCTCGGAACAATCTTTATTCTGAATGCGATCGCATTGTTTATTTTCCCGCCTATCGGACATTTGCTGGGAATGAGCCAGGAGCAGTTCGGTATGTGGGCGGCTATTGCCATACATGATACGAGTTCTGTCGTGGGGGCCGGTGCCGCTTACGGTGAGCAAGCGCTTGAAATAGCTACAATGGTCAAGTTGACACGTGCTTTATGGATTATCCCGGTAACGATTGCTACCATGTTTATATTCAAACAGAAAGGTGCAAAGATCAGCATACCCTGGTTTATTTTCTTCTTTATTCTGGCTATGGTTGCAAATACTTTCCTGACAATTCCTGAAACGATAACAGGTTCACTGGTTTGGTTGGCAAAGAAAGGTTTAACGGTTACCCTGTTTTTGATCGGTGCCGGATTATCCCGGAAAGTAATCAAACAGGTAGGCGTACGCCCGATGGTGCAAGGTGTTGTCCTTTGGATATTTATCGGGTTGATCAGTTTAGGAGTAATAATGTTGGTTTAAAACGAGCAAAATCTTGTTTAAAACGGGGGTAAAGTTCGTTTAAAACGAGATTTTGCCCGTTTTAAACGAAGTGGAGGCCCGTTTTAAACAAGAATAACTGTACTTCTCCTTTTTATGGAATGTAATCAATCCTGAAAAATATGAAACCCATATCTCTTACTTCCCTCTTATTGAATTAATTTCCTATCTTTGCGGTTTCTAAGTGAATAATAAAGATGGCATCTAAGATTACAAAAGGCATTATAATTTCATTTTGGGTACTGTTCGTTGCAGCAGTGGGAGCTGTGTTTCTGATATTTACAGCTATTGCAAATGGTTCAATCGGGTATGTCCCCCCCGTAGAACAGCTAGAAAATCCGATCGATAAATATGCATCCCAGGTTATTTCGGCAGATGGAAAGACGCTGGGTAGTTATGCGCATAGTAAAGATAACCGTATTTTTGTGAATTATCGGGACCTTTCACCCGATTTGGTGAAGGCTTTGATTGCAACTGAAGATGTTCGTTTCACCGAACATAGTGGTATTGATGCTCAGGGACTTTTCCGTGCTGTTGTAAAACGCGGTATCCTGATGCAGAAAAGTGGTGGTGGCGGTAGTACTATCACTCAACAGCTGGCAAAACAGCTTTTCTCACCGAATGCAGATAATTTGATGGAACGTCTTTTCCAGAAGCCGATCGAATGGGTGATTGCTGTTCAGTTGGAACGTTATTATACAAAGGAAGAGATTATTAATATGTATCTGAATAAGTTTGACTTCCTGTATAATGCGGTAGGAATCCAGTCGGCTGCCCGGGTTTATTTCGGGACTACTCCGAAGAATCTGAAGATAGAGGAGGCTGCGACTTTGGTCGGTATGTGTAAGAACCCTTCTTATTTTAATCCGAAGCGTCAGAATGAACGTACACGCGGACGCCGTAATACGGTACTGGAACAAATGCAGAAAGCTGGTTATATCACTCGTGCCGAATGTGATTCGTTGAAGGCTTTGCCGCTGGTTCTTCATTTCACCCGTATGGACCATAAGGATGGTCCGGCTCCTTACTTCCGTGAATATCTACGTCTTTTGATGACTCGCAAAAAACCAGATCGTAGTGAGTACAGAGGTTGGCAGAAACAGCAGTTTTATGAAGATTCCCTGGCTTGGGAAACCAATCCTCTTTATGGCTGGTGCAACAAGAACAAGAAAGCTGATGGCGAGTATTATAATCTTTATACTGATGGTCTGAAAATATATACGACGATCGACTCCCGTATGCAGCAGTATGCGGAAGAGGCTGTCCGTGAGCATTTCAGTAAAGATCTGCAACCGGCTTTTTTTAAAGCCAACCAAAAGAAGAAACAGGCTCCTTTCTCAATTGACCTTCGTCCGGGTGAAGTGGATACGATTCTGATGCGTGCCATGCATCAGACCGATCGTTACCGGGCTATGAAAAAGGCAGGGGAGAAGGAAGATGAGATACGCAAAGTGTTCAATACACCTGTCGATATGCGTGTATTCTCCTGGAACGGGGCTGTCGATACGATCATGTCGCCGATGGATTCTATCCGTTACCATAAAAGTTTCCTGCGTACCGGCTTTATGTCGATGGATCCGCGTAATGGTTATGTGAAGGCTTATGTGGGTGGTATCGATTATAATGACTTCCAGTATGATATGGTGAATGGCGGACGCCGTCAGATCGGTTCTACTATCAAGCCGTTCCTCTATTCTCTGGCGATGATTGAAGGTTTTAGTCCATGCGACGAAATGATGCATGTACAAAATACATATTTTGACGAGAACGGTATCCCCTGGACTCCGCGTAATGCCAGCGCCAAACTGGTTGGTCAGCGTGTTTCTATCCAATGGGGATTGCAAAATTCGGATAACTGGGTGACGGCATGGCTGATGAGCCAGATGTCTCCGTATACTTTCGTACGTCTGCTTCATTCTTTTGGTTTGAAGAATCAGATGGATCCTGTAATTTCGATATGTCTCGGTACTCCTGACGTTTCGGTAGGCGAGATGGTAAGCGGTTATACTGTTTTTGCAAATAAAGGTATCCGTGCTGAACCGATCTATGTGACCCATATCGAGGATCCGTATGGAAATACGATTGCCTCCTTTAATTCACAGATGAGTGAAGTGCTGACGGAAGATGCTTCTTATAAGATGCTTCATATGTTGAAGAATGTGATCGATGGCGGAACAGGTAGCCGTGTCCGTTTCCGTTATGGAATCAAGGCTCCGATGGGCGGTAAGACCGGTACGACGCAAAATAACTCCGACGGTTGGTTCATGGCCTTTACACCTAGTCTGGTGTCGGGTTGCTGGGTTGGAGGCGAAGAACGTTCCATCCATTTCGACCGTTTGTCTGAAGGTCAGGGGGCCAGTATGGCGTTGCCGATCTATGGTTTATTCATGCAGAAAGTATATGCTGATAAGACGCTTGGCTATTCGGAAGAGGAAGATTTCGATATTCCGGAGCAATATGCAAATCCTTGTAAAACCATCACGGAGGAAGAACGCAAGCATATCCCGGCAGATACCGGAGGCATTGATAAAATGTTTGAATAGTAAACAAGATTGATTATATGAGACTCCCGCAAATCTGAATAATTTATTAGATTTGCGGGAGTTTATTTTTTAAGAAGATCTGAACTTATTCCAAAGGAAAGTGGTTTACAGATTATAAAGTGATATAACATGAATTTCAGACATAAATATGTATTGGCTATTGATCAGGGAACAACTACTTCCCGGGCCATCCTGTTTAATCGTCAGGGACAGGTCATCACACTCTCTCAGAAAACGTTCCAGCAATATTTTCCTAAGCCGGGTTGGGTAGAGCATGACCCGAACGAGATATGGTATACACAGTCGCTTGCGATCAAGGAAGCGATGGCGAAAGCCGATGTGACGGATGACCATATTGCCTGTATCGGCATTGCCAATCAGCGTGAGACGACGATTGTGTGGGACCGTGATACGGGTTTTCCAGTTTACAATGCGATTGTGTGGCAGGACCGCCGCACAGCAGATTATTGTGAGGAGTTGAAAGCGGAAGGTTATTCCGATTTTATTCAGCAAAAGACCGGACTGGTCATCGATGCCTACTTCTCGGCAACTAAAGTAAAATGGATACTGGATCATGTAAAAGGTATCCGTGAACGGGCGGAACGGGGTGAACTTTGCTTTGGAACAGTCGATTCCTGGCTGATCTGGAAGCTGACACGGGGTACACAATTCATTACGGATATTACAAATGCCTCCCGGACCATGTTGTTCAATATAAATACCATGCAATGGGATCAGGAGTTGCTCGATCTGTTTACAATCCCGGCTTCCATGTTGCCGGAGGTGAAGAGTAGCAGCGAGGTTTATTGTGAGACTTCTACCCCGATATTTAAAGCTGGTATTCCTGTTTCGGGAATGGCAGGCGACCAGCAGGCGGCTCTGTTCGGACAGCTGTGTCTGGAAGAAGGTATGATGAAGACGACCTATGGTACGGGCTGTTTTATGATCGTAAATACCGGGGACAAACCGGTGCTTTCACAAAACAACCTGCTGACGACTATTGCCTGGAAGCTGGGTGATAAAGTAACTTATGCATTGGAAGGCAGTGTGTTTGTCGGTGGTGCGGCTATCCAGTGGCTCCGTGACGGTATCGGGTTGATACCGAATGCTCCGGTCACGGAACAGATGGCGAAGTCGGTTCCGGACAATGGCGGTGTCTATTTCGTACCTGCGTTGACCGGTTTGGGAGCTCCTTATTGGGACCAGTATGCACGGGGAGCTATTATTGGCATTACCCGCGGTACGACAGCTGCGCATCTGACACGTGCTGCGTTGGAAGGTATTTGTTACCAGGTATATGATGTACTGATTGCGATGGAGAATGATATTCACGCCAAGCCGAAGGAGATTCGGGTGGATGGCGGTGCGATTGCTAATAATTTCCTGATGCAGTTTCAGGCGGATATCAGCCGCTGTCCGGTAGTCCGTCCCAGTATAATTGAGACAACAGCTTTAGGAGCTGCTTATCTGGCTGGGTTGGCTGTGAACTACTGGAAAGATATGGATGAGTTGAAAGAGCAGTGGTCGCTGGATACCATCTTCACTGCCAAGATGAAACCGGAAACAGCTTTGGCTTTACTTTCCGATTGGCATAAGGCGGTCGGACGGACAATGAACTGGGCGATGGATAGCGAAATATAAAGAGTATGCCTGGATACCCGGAATTGCACCGCTTGCAGGCTTTGCGCTGGCAGCGATGCTTTATTATATTCTGAAATAGAGCATTTAAACGTTTTTTATCTAATCTAAAAAGTGGTATATTCGTGGTATTATTCTGGAGAGAAAGAATAGCCAGAATCAATTTAAGCCTATTGAAATGAGTAGAATAACCACTTTACTTTTAGTATTTTGTTTGATATTGTCCGGATGCGGAAACCATAAATCTCGAAATAATCAGGTTACATTGGAACCGGATTCATTATCCGGACCTTACAGCCATGCGCAAGAGTTGTTTGACAAAGCCCGTGAACTGCAAAAAGGGGAGGATTATCCCGCTGCCATATCGGTTTATCAGCAATTAATATCCCTGGAACCAACGGATGATGACATAAAATCTGTCGCCACCCTAATGGATGAAGGATTCCTGCAATTGGTCTATTGCTATATCTTTGGCGGGCAACGGAAAGACGGGGCAGACTATTTCAGCCATATATATAAAGAAAACAAACTATGGTTTGTACGGAATTATCCCCGTAGTGTGGAAATCAGTACAGCTTATTCCCTCTATGAAGCTACGCGCCTGGAAGAAGCCGTTGCTCTGATAGACCGTGCCTTGTCGCGGCAAGAGGAAGGCAGGGAGAATGAGCAACTTTACGTGGACAATGGCATTGCATCCGTCATTTATAACCAGGCTGGCGAAATACGCAAGGCGATTGCCTGTGGCGAACGGAGCCTTGAGATTATAAAAACACTGGAAGACCAGTCGAAGATCGTGTTTGTGCTGGGTAACTTGATTTTTCAGTATCAGCAGGTGGGAGAATTTGAACAGGCCCTTGCAGCTTATGATGCTCTGCTGGCTTCCGGTGAAGGGGAAAAGAACCCGTATGGATTGTGTGCTGCCGAGACAAATGTTGTCCAGCTCTACGATGAATGGGGTTTGGAAGAGGAAGTAATGCTCCATCTTAATAAAGCCCGTGAAGCTGCCGACCGGAGCGGTGTTCCTGATGCCTTTCTCCGGGTAGATAATTTATCCGTTTATTATGCTCTTCAATGTAAAGAATATGAAAAGGCTGCCGTTTTGCTGGACAGTATGCAGGTTCGTATGCCGGACCGTTCACAAAATTCGTTCTATCATGAATTTTATGATAATTACACCTGTATCCTGGCTGTAAGCGAGACGAAAGGGCAGGGCGGAATGGCTATTGCTTCGGCTCGCCAATTAATCGGGCAGTTGAAAGATAGGCCGTTGAATAACTTGTCGGTCCTGACATACCGCCTGTTGGGGGATGTGTTGGCAGAGGTAGGGGAGACGGCCTTATCCATAGAAGCGTATCAGGCCTGTTGTGACTATATAGAGAAGAACCAATTGGTGAATCAGCAGCGTCTGGTCTATTATGCGTTGGGAAAACTGTATGCAGAAACAATGCGCCCAGCCGAATCGTCCCGCTATCTGCTGATGGCTCATCAGGCTAACCAACAGTTTACCGAACGCCGGAATGCCGGATTAATTTCGCAATTCCGGGTTAAATATGAAACAAGGGAAAAGGAGCAGGATAACCGGTTGTTGCGTTCCGAGTTGCAGTTGCAGAAACGTACCCTGCAATATTATATCCTGATTGGCATCTTATCCTTTTTATTGGGCGTTGCTTTTTTGCTTTGGCTGAGTATGCGTCATAAGAAATCTCTCCGGCTGATTGAGGAAAAGGAAGGTCAGCTCCGGCAGATGCTGACCGAGCGGCAGAACCTGAACCGTAAAAACGAAGAACTACGTATGCAGATTGAAACGGCAGATGCCCAGCATACAATGCAGGAGGTGATAAACAGTCTTTCTCCCCGTTTGCTGACTGCGGAAGAGGAGCAGGAGTTCCGTCGCCAGTTCTGCCTTCTCTACCCGTCGTTCCTGTCGGGGTTGCGGAAGGCTTGTTCGGCTGTGACTCGTAATGATGAGTTGCTGGCTATGCTGATTCGTCTGAATCTTTCGTCGGAAGAAATAGCTTTTGCTCTCGGAAATAACCGGGCAAGTGTGAATACTTCCCGTTTCCGTTTGCGGAAAAAGTTGGAGCTGGACAAAGACGTATCGTTGGAGGATTATGTGAGTCGATTCTGAAAAGTCTGTAAATCAATCCATGTTGGTACAGGGTGACAATGCGGCTGCCAGTAAAAATGCCGCAGTTCGTATCCTGGCCGATGACCCGTCGGTGGATGCTTTTTATGCCCTGGATGACGAGGTGGCATCGGGGGTAATCGGTTCGGGCGCAGGATTAGCAGATTCTTTCTGTTAATTCTGCGCTTGAGTAACAGGGTTTCTCTATAAATCCTTATATTTGCCCATCACCAATAAAAAGATAATCGATATGACGACAAAGCCTTATAGCACAGATGAAACTCCACAGTCTCAGCCTGTCTCCGAACCTGCTGTTTCTTATGGTCTGCCACAGGATACCGCCAGCCTGAAGCTGGCAGCAATCAATGAATTGATGAATATCTTCGATCCGGAGCGCCTTTCACAGGCGGTTGATTATTTGCGGTCGCTGGGAAAGGAGGAGGTTGGAGAATATCCTTATTACCCATCTTCCTCCAATGAATTAAGACAGGAGTTGGCAGAAGCAGAAGATGATTTTGCCAACGGGCGGGTGTATTCAACTGATGAGTTACGTAAAGAAATGCGTATATGGTAACACATTTAGACTGGTCAGCCAAAGCCCGACGAAATCTGAATCAGATATTTGTATATTATAAAAAGAAAAGTGGTCAGGCAGCAGTGCGCTTATTCAATAAGATTTTAGATGAAGCAGAAACATTACTGATCTTCCCCGAGGCTGGAAAAATAGAACCTTTGGGGGAAGATATGCAGATATGTTACCGTTCTTTAGTTATAGAAAAACATTTTAAGCTTATCTATTATAGTAAGAATGATGCAATAAGAATCGTTGCTATTTGGGATTGCAGACGAAATCCGTCTAGCTTCAAGCAATTTGTAGGAAAATAGATTAATCAAATCAATCCCCATATAACCTTTATCACCTCCGGAATAGAAGCCTCTACTTCCGGGGTCAGTTCCATATTGACCTCGTTCAGGTTGGCGGCGGAGACGACAATCAGGTGGACTTCCGGCAGGTCGCCGGTCAGAATCATTGTTTCAATCATGTCGCGGAGACCTATTTCGTGTGCACTCATCAACGGAGGATAATCGCTGGCGTATTTCGGATAGATGAGGCGGACGGTGCCTGGAGGATTGCTGTCGAGGGTGGCGTCTACCATGATGATATGGTCGTAACCAGTGAGCCAGCTGATAAGATGCAAGCCTCCCGTTCCGCCATCCATTAGGGTGACGTGGGCGGGAAGCGTTTCTTTTTCCAGGGCGCGGATGACGTGTATACCGACCCCTTCATCTTTCAGCAACAAGTTGCCGACACCTAATATAAGAGTTTTCTTTTCCATCATTTGCTTTTCTTTGCCGCTTTCGTGATTGTTTCGGCTGTCTCTGTTATTTCTTCCTTGTCGGCTATCTCTTCTTCGATGAACTTCCAGCCACCGATGATGGAGGAGGTTTCACCGCGCTGTTCGATGTAGTCGTGATAGAATACCAGATATACATGGACGATGGCGAACAGAATGAAGAACCACATCAGGAAATGATGTATCTGCCGTGCCATCAGGTCGCCGCCCATCAACGGGACGGTCCAGGCAAACAGCTGGGGGAAGGCAGACTGGCTCATTTTGGCATACAGCCCGAAACCCGTAATGCTTTGCAACAGGAAGGCCCAGAACGTGCCGAAATAGATTAAACTCGCCAACGCATTATGCCCGATACTGTCGACCGGCTTGTTCTTTATCATCAGTATATCGACTTTGATTACCTCCAATACTTCCTGCCATTGCGATTTCTTCAACGGGATGAAGTTGTTCCAGCGGGCAAAGCGGTTTCCCACGAATCCCCAGTACAGGCGGAACACGAAGTTGAAGAAAAACACGAA
This sequence comes from Parabacteroides sp. AM58-2XD, assembly GCF_003463685.1. Lineage (NCBI taxonomy): Bacteria > Pseudomonadati > Bacteroidota > Bacteroidia > Bacteroidales > Tannerellaceae > Parabacteroides > Parabacteroides sp. AM58-2XD. Next base: position 5,743 of record NZ_QSDP01000050.1, on the reverse strand, counting down.
AGCCGTTACAAAGTGGATGAAACGGACCACGCCGAACCAATAGCTGAAATAGGCTTCCGAAGCATTCAGCATGGCCGGAGGGTCGGCAATGATAAACCCGGTAATGCAAAGTATGACGATACACAATGCATTCACCCAGTGATAAATACGTACGGGTAACTCCCATACGTATACTTCTCTCAGACGTTTCTTACGACTTTTCATAGCAATACTTTTTAAAACGTATCCATTTGGTGCACATACTTCCTTTCCTCGTCATATAGGTGTACGGCACAGGCCAGGCACGGGTCGAAGGAATGGATGGTCCGGAGGATTTCAAGCGGTTGATTGGCATCGTGTATCGGTGTGCCGATCAGGGCTGATTCGTAGGGTGACAGGTTGCCGTTCTCGTCTCTCGGCGAAGCGTTCCAGGTGGTCGGGACTACCATCTGATAATTCTTCATCCGGTTGTTCTCGATGACGGCGAAATGAGCCAGGGCGCCGCGCGGAGCTTCGCAGAGGCCGACCCCTTGCGCTTGTTTCGGCCAGTTCTCGTTTTCCCACATGACCGGGTTGGCCATGCGCGAGTCGCCATTTTCCAGGTTCTTCATCAACTGGTCGAAAAATTCGAGCGACCATTGAGCGACCAACTGGGTTTCGATGCCGCGGGCAGCGGTGCGGCCCAGGGTGGAGAAGAGGGCCGAGGCGGGGAGGTCGAGTGCCTTCAGCACATTGTCGACAGCTGTTTTCTGCGGTTCCTTTCCGGCGGCATAGGCTACGACGAGGCGGGCCAGCGGGCCGACTTCCATAGCATGTCCTTTCCAACGGGGCGTTTTAATCCAGCTATATTTATCGTCTACGTTCAGATACTTGTAGGGCGGTTTCGGGCCGGTATATTCGAGGTTCGTTTCTCCTTCGTACGGATGGAGGCCGGCTTTATCGCCTTCGGTGTATTTGTACCAGGAGTGATAGATATATTCTTTGATTTCTTCAGGCGAGTTGGCGTCTACCGGATGAACCTTGCTTAGGTCGCGGTCGAGGACGATGCCGCGCGGACTCATGTAATCTTCTACACCGGCGTATCCATGCAGGGGGAAATCGCCGTAAGAAAGGTAATTGCTTACGCCACCGCCTATCTTGCTCCATTCGTCTTTATATACACCGGCAATCATCAGGAGGTCGGGGATATACACCTGGTCGATGAAATCCTTGCCTTCCTGCAACTTCTGTTTCACCAGTGCGAGACGTTCGGCATTGATGGCGTTCGCCTCGTTCAGGTCGATGCTGCACGGCATACCGCCGACCAGGAAGTTGGGATGCGGGTTCTTTCCGCCGAAGACGGCATGTACTTTGACAATCTCTTTTTGCCATTCCAATGCTTCGAGGTAATGGATGGTGGCAATCAGGTTCTGCTCCGGCGTCAGTTTGTAGGCCGGGTGCCCCCAATACCCGTTGGCGAAGATGCCCAGTTGACCGCTGGCGACGAACTTCTTGAGCTTGTTTTGCATTTCGGTGAAATAGCCTTCCGTGTTTTTGGGCCACGGCGACAGCTGCTGGGCGAGGAGGGCAGCCGCTTTCGGGTCTGCCTTGAGGCCGGAGACAATGTCGACCCAGTCGAGGGCATGTAACTGGTAGAAATGCACCGTATGGTCGTGCATGTAGAGCACCGCTTCCATGATGTTGCGCACCATTTCGGCATTGGGCGGAACACTGATGCCGAGTGCATTCTCAACGGCGCGGACCGAGCAAAGCGAGTGGATGGAGGTACACACGCCGCAAACACGGCCTACGAACACCCAGGCATCGCGCGGGTCGCGGTCGCGTACTATGTTTTCGATTCCGCGTACCATCGTACCGGAACTGTATGCATCTTTGATTTTGCCATTTTCGATGGCGGCCTCTACCCGGAGATGACCTTCGATACGGGTAATAGGGTCTATAACGATTCTTTCAGACATGGTGTTGCTAATTTAGTTAGATGGTAGATTTGCTTTCCGGTTCTTCGTTGTCGATAAGTTTCTTCTTCCGGATGTTGGTGGCTACGGCATGGACGGCGATGCCGGCTGCTGTCGCGGCTCCCAAGGCAAGGCCAATCTGGTCGGCTGTCGCTTCGATGCCGAACCCGTGTACGTCGGGCATCCGTTTATAGAACGGGCTGTTGTCCCAGAAGTTTTCTTCGCTGCAACCGAGGCAGGGGTGACCGCTCTGGATGGGGTAGCTTGTCCCTTCGTTCCATTTGATGATGCCGCAGGAGTTGTAGGTGCTCGGCCCTTTGCATCCTACTTTGTAGAGGCAATACCCATGCTTTGCGTTCTCGTCGTCGAAACTTTCCACGAAAAGGCCGGCATCGAAGTTGGCACGGCGGTAGCAGGTGTCGTGCACGCGGCGCGAATAGAACATCTGCGGACGTCCCAGCCCGTCGAGTTGCGGCATACGCTCGAATGTCAACATATAGATGATTACACCTGCCATGACGTCGGCGATTGGCGGGCAGCCTTGTACATTGATGATAGGTTTCCCTTTGATGACCTTATGAATAGCTTTTGCCCCGGTCGGGTTTGGGTTGGCCGCTTGTACGCAACCGGCGCATGCGCAGTTTCCCCAGGCGATGATGGCTTTGGCGCCTTCGGCAGCCTCGCGGGTGATTTGCAGGGCGCTTTTGCCGCCGACACAGCAATAACCTTCGTCTTTCGTCGGAATCGAACCTTCAATCATAAGCAGGTATTCACCTTTATATTTCTTCATGGTCTCTTCCTTGGCAGCTTCGGCCTGTTCGCCGGCGGCAGCCATCAGGGTTTCCGTATAATCGAGTGAGATTTTGTCGAGAAGCAGGGTCGCCACGATAGGGTGGGCGGCACGGATGAACGATTCCGTACAGCAGGTGCATTCTTGCAGGTGAAGCCAGATGACCGGCAGGCGCGGCTTGGTTTCGAGCGCGTTGACAACCTGGGCAACACCGGAGGCTTCCAATCCCATAAAGGCGGCCATGGTGGTACAGAATTTCAGGAAATCCCTTCGGGAGATGCCTTTCTGCCGGCATTCCTCGTAGACGGTTGGTCTTTTGTTATCCATATTTTCGTAATTTATTGGTTTCTTTGTTTTCTTCCGATGACTGGAAGAGTACTCTTCCGATAGTCGGAACAACACTCTTCCGATGGTAGGAACAGTGCTTTTCCGATAGTCGGAATAACGCTCTTCCGATGATCGGAAATTTCAGCAGATACGCGGCAGTTGTTCCCCGCTCAGCATATCGACTATCCGGTAGTTGCCGTAAAGTGTCCTCATCTTCACCACTGCGTTGCCTTTCTTTTCCACCCGTCCGATGACGGTGGCTTTTTCCCCCTCCGGAAAACTGCGCATGACGGCCAGTGCTTCTTCCACCAGTGCTTCGGGGAGGATGACCAGCACCAACCCTTCGTTGGCGACATACAGCGGGTCGAGTCCCAATATCTCCGAAGCGCCTCTTACGGCATCGGGGATGGGGAGGGCCGCTTCATCCAGTATGATTTCAACGTTGGCCGCTTTCGCAATTTCGTTCAGTGTTCCGCTCACCCCGCCACGTGTCGGGTCGCGGAGCACATGTACTTCCTCTATATTTTTTAACAATCGGGAGAGCATATTGTTTAACGAAACGGTATCACTTTTCAGATTTGTTTCGAATCCGAGGCTTTCGCGGGCGGAAAGGATGGTGATGCCATGCGCTCCGATGGGACCGCTGCAAATCACTGCGTCTCCGGGTTGTACGCGGTCGGGGGCGATGCGGATGCCTTCGGCGACGACTCCGATGCCGCTGGTATTGATAAAGAGTTTGTCGCATTTGCCGCGTTCCACCACCTTGGTATCACCGGCGACAATCTGCACGCCGGCTTTGTCGGCCGCCTTCCTCATGGACTGCACGATGCGTTGCAGGTCGGCAAGCGGCAGGCCCTCTTCGAGTATGAACCCGGCTGTGAGGTAAAGCGGGCGGGCACCGCAGCAGGCCAGGTCGTTCACCGTCCCGTTCACCGCCAGGTCGCCGATATCCCCTCCGGGAAAGAAAATCGGGTCGACCACGAAAGAGTCGGTCGAACATGCCATGCGCCCTTCCTGAACGGGAAATACGCAGCCGTCGTGGTCCTGTTCCAGCAACGGGTTGCGGAAGGCGGGGTAGAAGATGTTGCTTATCAGTTGATGCGTCATCCTCCCGCCGCCGCCATGCGCCATCAGCACACAGTCGGCATCGTTCAACGGTATCGGGCAGTTAAAATCTTCGTTCTTCATACATTATATTTATAGTAAGCCGCACAAACTCCTTCTGATGAAACCATCGGGGCGCCTTTCGGTCGTTCCGGCGAGCAACTCTTTCCGAAGAAAGGGCAGTCGGCGGGTTGCTTTACACCCCGCATGATGTCTCCGGCAATACATTCGGATGGGATTTCTGTTCCATTCGGATGGAATGGGAATTTCTCCCGGGAGGAGTAGGCTGCATATGTTTTCTTTAATCGTAAACCGCTGTGGGGAATGATGCCGATGCCTCGCCATTCCTGGTCGCATGCTTCGAGCGTTTCGTCCATCAACGCGCGGGCGGCCGGGTTGCCCGTTTCGGGGACGGCACGCCGGTAGGCATTCTCTACAACGTGGCTTCCGCCTTCTAACTGGAGCAGGCAACGATAAATGCCGTATAGCAGGTCGACCGGCTCAAAGCCTGTCACGACCATCGGTGTTTTATATTGTTCGGCTAGCTTGTGGTAAGCTGAGTTTCCTGTGATGGCACAGACGTGTCCGGCGGTCAGAAATCCGTCTACCTTACTTCCCAGGTCCGAAAGAATCGCGTCTATGGCCGGAGGAACTGTGAACAGTGACGTGAGTAACGAGAAATTGCTTAACTTTCGCCGTTGTGCCTCTTTTAACGCCATCATATGAACAGGGGCGGTTGTTTCAAAGCCAATGGCGAAAAAGACAACTTCTTTCTCCGGATTTGTTTCCGCCAGTTCGACCGCATCGAGCGGGGAATAAAGCATTCGAACATCTGCGCCGTGTGCTTTTGCCTGCAATAAATCTTCTTTTGTGCCCGGCACACGCATCATGTCACCAAATGAAGCCAGAATAATATCGGATTGTCTCGCCAGTTCAAGTGCCTGGTCAATCAGACTAACCGGAGTCACACAAACCGGGCATCCCGGCCCGTGAAGTAGCCGGATTTCCTGTGGTAGCATCTCTTCCAGGCGGTAACGGGCAATGGCATGTGTTTGCCCGCCGCATATCTCCATGATGTGCCACGGCCGGGTCGTTACCTTTCGGATAGCCCGCAGGAGTGCTTGTACCTGTTCGTTATTTCTATATTCATCGACGTACTTCATAAGCGTTGGAGTTTCTTTAAATCTTCCAGTGTTTCTTCTGCCTCTCGTGTATTCACTACGGAGATCGCCATTCCGGCATGCGCCAGGATATAATCGCCTTCCGTCACATCGACCCATTGGATGCAAATGTTCTTGGTGATGCCGCTAAAGTCGACTCTGCCATGGCCAGCTCAGGCTCGGAACGGTCTATGCTTATAATTTTACCAGGTATTGCCAGACACATAAGCTGATTTGTTTTTTATTAACAACTCCAAAAGTAGGCAATATGTTTGGGAAAAGGTGTGTTAAATGATACATATTATCTATTAATTTATTTCATTACTGTCCCGTAAAAGTGGATAAATAGTTCTTTGAAATAATTGAAATATAGTCTATTAGATACTACTTTTTAGGCGCGACGATTTGAAATCATACCTTTGAGGTCA
>NZ_QSDP01000005.1:0-95808 GCF_003463685.1 Parabacteroides sp. AM58-2XD | reverse complement strand
TATGAAACTTATACTTTACTAAAAAGAAAGGTATGCCTTACATATATGTAGACATAATATTACATTTATGTATTCACTAAAAAGAAAGGTATGCCTTACATATATGTAGACATAATATTACATTTATGTATTCATATGGTTTCATATTTAAAAGTAGTAAAGAAGATGGTTAAAGTCTACTACAATAGGGCTTAGTTCTTATAGTATAATGGGGTAACTGTTCTAGGCCGGTATAAAGGCGATAGACTAGAGAGTAGCTTTATTTTTGCTATGTGAAAATAGGTGATGCCGAATAATATCTCAGCGTCACTTGTAATGTATTGATATGTAGTGTTATATTGCCTTTTTTTTTGTTTTGACACTGAATCGGTGAAAACTATGAGGCTGTGTCAAAATCTTGTTTTGTCATGGCGGACTTGATCCGCCATCTTATCCTAAGTATGGATTATCAGTGTAGGATGCGATCCCGGATCAAGTCCGGGATGACAGAATAGTGAATTTTGACACACCCTCTATTCATTATTAATGATGAGGTTACTTATTTAATCTCAATGTTTCTCTGTAATTTGGCCGTTTCTACAGGCGCTTTTTTAGGAACATCTACGGTCAATACGCCATGTTCTACTTTAGCGCTGATCTTTTCTTTGTCAACATCATCCGGCAATATCATTGTCTGCTGGAATTTAGAATATGAAAATTCGCGGCGTAGATAACGTCCGTTATGCTTTTCGTCTTTATTCTCGTTTTTCTTTTCCATTGAAACAACCAGGCAGTTGTCATCGTCAATACGGACATTGAAATCTTCCTTAGTCATTCCCGGGGCAGCCAATTCAATCTTATAATCTTTTTCGCTTTCAATTACATTGATAGCAGGTGCTGTTGAATTAGCTTTTTCCATCCAGTCGTTATCGAAGAAATCATTGAAGATACTCGGTAACCAATTTTGATTTTTTCTGATCGGCATCATAATTAAATCTCCTATTTTTAAGTTACACATTCAATAATTTACTGAACGAAGGGTTCTTTCCGAACCCTTCGTTCAGCTATCAATAAGCAAACTTTGTGCCAGTTGGATTTAATGCCTAATTCTGTCTTTTTGTCATTTATTTAAGCTGTGTTTGACAGAATTGGTGACATATTGTAGCTATAATCCTTGAATAGCTATTAATTTGTTGCCCCTTTCTTGACTTTGTCGGTGATATGTTCGACACGGTCACCGATATATTCGGCTTCGTTAACGCCTTTATCGACTACGTCTTTGATTTTCTTTTTTGCTCTGTCGGCCAGCTCGCTCATGTCGTCGTGGATACATTTGAATTTACCGTCGTCTTCCATTTTGCGAAGCACATAGCCGATAGCGATACCGGCAGCAATACCAATCAATACATTTTTCATAACTACTTAATTTTTAAATGATTCTTTTTGTTTAATGTCTCTTTGTTTATGAAACAGTGCGTCAGGCTGTATTGTTTAGGCTTTAAAAGTGAAAAAGATATATGAAATTGTAAAGTAACATTCCCCTGTCTCTTTCCGCTGAAAGGGGAGGGGAATGCTAAAGTTAGGAAGAAGGTTTGGTTGTTTTCTTAGTGTTTTTCAAAATAAGGAATAAAGTGTGTTTCATTTCGATAGCAAAAGTAGGGGGACGGCATTACAGAGTTGCTACATAGGCTATACAGTTTTATTAAATAAAACCGGATTAATTGACTCCCGATATTGTTTGCTAATCGAAATACTGTATTTTTGCAGAAGAACAATTAAAAATCAAAAAACAGAAAGATGGCACAATACAAGAGAATTCTCCTGAAGTTAAGCGGTGAGTCGCTGATGGGAGGTAAACAATATGGTATCGACGAAGTTCGTTTGAATGAGTATGCAGCACAGATCAAGGAGATTGCAGAGATGGGTGTCCAAATCGGCATTGTCATAGGCGGAGGTAATATCTTCCGTGGCTTGAGTGGGGCGTCTAAAGGGTTCGACCGGGTGAAAGGTGATCAGATGGGGATGCTGGCAACGGTAATCAATAGTTTGGCCTTGAGTTCTGCGCTGGTTGCACAGGGAGTAAAGGCGAAGGTGTTGACTGCTATCCGGATGGAGCCGATCGGTGAGTTTTATAATAAATGGCGTGCCATCGAATTGCTGGAACAGGGTAATGTGGTGATTATGTCCGGTGGAACAGGCAATCCGTTCTTTACAACCGATACAGGTTCTTCTTTAAGAGGTATCGAGATTGAAGCCGATGTGATGCTGAAAGGTACACGTGTGGATGGCATCTATACGGCCGATCCGGAAAAAGACCCGACTGCGACTAAGTTCTCAGATATTACTTATGATGAAATATACACTCGTGGCCTGAAAGTGATGGACCTGACAGCGACCACCATGTGTAAAGAAAACAATCTGCCTATCATTGTCTTTGATATGGATACCAACGGGAATCTGAAGAAGGTGATGAGCGGCGAGAATATTGGGACGTTGGTGCATAATTAGAAAAATGTGAAATACTTCCTATCCATATTATTCCTTTTATGCCTGTTGCTTGCCGGTTGCGACCGTGCCGATAGGGAAAAGAAATATGTGATAGGAATTTCCCAATGTATGCTGGATGATGCCTGGCGGCAGCAAATGATTCGGGAGGTGGGAATTGAGGCATCCAATTATGATAGTATTAAAGTTGTTATTAAGGATGCCGATAATGATAATGACCGACAAATCGAACAGATACGCGAACTGATTGCACAAAAGGTGGATGTCCTGATTATTTCACCCTTCGAGTCTGCGCCGATAACAGATGTGGCCGAAGAAGCATTCCGTGCAGGCATCCCAACGATTATCACTGACCGTAAAGTAAACACGAACCAATATACCACCTTTGTCGGAGCGAATAATTATGATCTGGGTTTTGCTGCCGGAACATATGCCGCCAAACATTTACCCCCTCATGCCACTATTCTTGAAATCTGGGGAATGATGGGCTCTTCTCCCGCCCAGGAACGTCACAACGGTTTTCGGGATGCCTTGCAGCAACGGACGGATTTAACCTTTCGCCCCGTGGAAGGCGACTGGCGGTATGATGTCGCAGCCAAGCGCTTGAAAGAGATAGACTTTTCACAACCCATCGACTTTGTATATGCTCATAACGATATGATGGCTATTGCCGCCCGTGAACATTTTCTGGCAATAGACTCGGTGCGCGGTAAGGAATTACATATTATAGGAATGGATGCCGTGGCCAATGCCGGACTGGAAGCGGTGGCGGATGGACGGATTAATGTCTCTTTCCTTTATCCGACGGGCGGTGAACAGGTGATACGGACCGCCATGCAGTTGCTTAGAGGAGAGAAGGTGGATAAATATATTCCTTTGTTGAGCGGTTTGGTTGATAAATCGGCAGCCCAGACCCTGTTGCTTCAATCTGAACGGTTGAGCAATTATCAACAGCGTATCGAGACACAGCGGAGCCGTATGGATGAACTGCTGAACCGTTTTAATTTTCTCCGGGATTCATTGAGTGTTATCATGCTTTTGATGATTGGCTTCATTTCTTTGTCGGTCTATGTATTCTATATTAACCGTAAGATACGGCTTAAAAACCGCGAATTGCGTGAGATTAATAGGAAAGAGGAAGAACAGCGCCGTAAATTGATATCTCTGAATGCGGAGATAGAAGAGGTGACAGCCTCCAAACTCCAGTTCTTTACCAATATATCCCATGAAGTACGTACTCCGTTAACACTGATATTGGGGCCGTTGGACAGGTTGCTTAACTTATTGCACGATTCCCCCTACCTTTCAGACCTGGAGTTGATTCATAAGAATGCGGGGCGTTTACTCCGCGTCATCAACCAACTATTGGATTTCCGAAAGGTGGAGAATAAGCAGGAGAAACTGAAGATACGTGAGACGGAAATCGTTTCGTTCAGCAGTGAGGTGAAGTCATATTTCAATAGTATGGCGAAGGTGCGTACTATTACCTATACTTTTGCCTCGGACATGAAGAACTGCCGTATCTGGATTGATGCGGATATGATTGAGAAGGTGTTGGTGAATTTGTTATCCAATGCATTTAAGTTTACGGCCGAAGGGGGAAAGATTGGGGTAGCGCTGGAAGAGTCGGACGAATGGGTGACGATACATGTCGAAGACAATGGCTCGGGTATCCAACCGGAGAATTTGCCTTATCTCTTCAACCGTTTCTATTCGGAGAACAGCCGGGTGGGGACAGGTATCGGTTTGCATCTGGTCCATGAATATGTGGAGATGCATAATGGAGAGGTAACAGTGGAAAGTGTCCCCGGACAGCGAACCGTTTTCTCCGTTTGCCTTCGGAAAGATAAGACGCAGCTGAACGGCGAATATATCACGGAACTGCCCGTTTCCCATTTGGCGTATGATGCTTCGAACCTGGATGATTCCGAAGAGAAAACGTTGCTGGCACAGAAATATCCTTATTCCGTTTTGGTTGTTGAAGACGATGACGAGGTCCGTGCGTTCCTGGAAAAGGAATTATCGGAGAACTTTCGCGTACTTACAGCTGCCAATGGAAAGGTTGCTTTGAATCTTCTTCAGGAGGAAAATGAAATATCGCTTGTCTTATCCGATGTGATGATGCCGGAAATGAATGGCTTCGAACTTTGCCGCAGTATAAAAACGGATATCGCCATCAGCCATATTCCCGTTATCCTGTTGACGGCCTTGTCGGATGAACGTCAGCGTATGTATGGCATATCGGGTGGGGCGGACGGTTATATCCAGAAGCCTTTCCATGTGAACTTTGTAAAACTCCGTATGATCCGTATCCTCGATGAACAAAAAAAGTTGCGTGAGGCATTGCTGAAAAAGCTGCAAAGCAATAATATGCTGATGGCGCAACCGGAGAAGGTGGAGAATATGGATGACCTGTTTCTCCGCCGATTCCTGACACAGATTGAAGAGATATATACCGATTCTGAATTTAATGTGGAGAAGTTGAGTGATACGCTCGGTTTGTCGCGCGGCCATCTCCACCGTAAGATAAAAGACCTGACCGGAACCAGCCCGGTCGATTTTCTCCGTAACTACCGTTTAAAGAAGGCTGCCGTTCTTCTGAAACAAAAGCAATACAATATCAACGAGATTGCTTACCAGACAGGTTTTTCGTCTCCCGCCTATTTTGCCAAATGCTTTAAGACCGTTTATAACCAAACCCCGAAAGAGTATCAGAATACAGAGGGGTATGATTTGAATTTAATATCCTATCACATTTGTCGCATTTATCTGACGGATATTATACTACTGGAATGAATTTCAGGGTATGTGACGAATGTGACAGGATTGGCTCGTTTTGTTATATCCGATTGTTTTCAGTGCCTCTACATTTGCTTCCGAAAACTTGTTAGCAAGAACAACATTAAAACATTCTATATGAAAACAGTTGCCATGATTACCATGAAGAAGTCTTTCCTTTTATTAGTTGCCGGCTGTACTTTGTCTGCCGCAACATATGCACAGGAAGCGGTAAAAGATACCGTTCAGGTGAATAAGGAAAAATCAAATGAAACGAACAGCCGCAATGTGATGCTGAATGCCTCCAGTGCGAATGGTCCCCGCGAGATATCCATCGGACTGCCCGGTGGGGATGTCAATGTTCTCGAAAATGGTTTGCCTGTCGTCTACAGTTCCAATCCTCATAATGTAAATACCCATTGGCGCGGTGACGGCAACTTGGGGCATGTCGGATTATTGAAGATTTCGGAAACGGCTATCACAACCGGTACTGTCGGATATGCGGTAAACTCTCATACGCAACTCGGGACGGAAAAATTCCAGGGTAAACTGAATTATAATACGAATCATTTCGGCAAGCAGCAAATCGACCTGAATATCAGTGGTAATGCTGGGAAAGGTTGGTTTTACAGCGGAAGTATTTATCAGGATTTCGACCCGGGAACTTTCAAGCTGCGTTTTGCTTCCAATCAGGACCGTACCCAGATTTATAAAGTAGCTATCACCAAACGCTATCATCAGGACCGCGGTGAATTGTCGGTTATTTATCATTACAGCAACAGCCGCTGGCCCTCGAATGCCGCGACCAATGCCCCTTTTATGTATGTGGGCGACGGAAGTGTGAAGGAGATTCCCGGTTTTAAACTGGGCACAAGTTCTTACCTGCCGACAACGGGCGAGATGGTTTATATGGATATGCGTTCCGGTGAATTGAAGAAGGCCAACCTCTATGATGCCTCTCTGAATAAAGGCAACCAGATTAGTCTGCATCATGCTTATAAATGGGATAACGGATTGAAATGGATTGTGAATGCCAAATACGACCATGCTCTCGGTTCTTATGTCTATCAGACGCCGATGTCGCTGGAAAAGAAGACTTCGGAAGACGGCTACTCCCTGAAAGACCTGGAAGGTAATCTGACTCCTTATGAAGGCTATGTGCAAAGCCGCATGTCTTGTCTGAATCGCGGTAATATAGATGAAACCTTCCTGACTTCCGAACTGTCGCGCGAATATAAAAACGGAACCTGGCGTATCGGGTTGAACCAGTGGCATTATAAGATTGATTATGCCTCCAATACTACCATGTACGACCATACAGTGGAAGAATATCCGAGCCGCTGATGAAAGAAGGTTATACTGATGGCATTTACTACGACTTCAACAAGAATGCTTCCGAATATTACAAAGGGTATGAAAATAAACTGGCCCTTTATTTTACCCACGATTGGGATATCAACGACAAAATCAATGTCTACTATGGTGCCCGTTTCGAATATCAGAAGATGCACGGTCAGAATGCAGCGGTCTATCTGAGAAATGACAGCGTATTGGGACGTTTCCCTAACTATCATTTGGGGGCGGCTTATAATAAGAACGGACAGACCGGAACTGTCGCTCCGCAGGATTTCGATTATGACTGGTTCAATCAGGTTTATACGTTTGCCCTGACCTACAAACTGACCGGGCAGTTCGGTTTTACAGGCGATTTCACTTATAATACGCAGCATCCTGCCATTTCCAGTTTTGCCCCGTCCGAATTGCCGAATGTGGAGAAAGTATCCATTCCGTTGGGACGTGCCGGTATCTATTATAATAATAACTGGTTGAGCCTGACGTCTTTGTTCTCTTATATCGGAAAGACGAACAACAACTCTACCCTGAACCTGATTAATCCGAACAACTCGAAAGATATCAACGCAGCCCCGCTCAGCTACGATATTAAAACTATCGGGTGGACGACCGACCTGATTGCCAAGTTGTTCAGAGGCTTCGACCTGCACTTCCTGTTTACTTACCAGAATCCGACCTATAAGAAATATGAAACAGGCGTGAATTTCTCGGACGGCAGCTACGCCGGTATCAATGCAACCGGCAACATCGTGACGGAAATACCGAAAGTCCTGCTGGAGATTGATCCGAGTTACACCTATAAAGACTTCCGGGTTTGGTTGAGCGCCCGTTATTTCAGCAAGACGTATGCCAATATCAACAATGCCTATTATTTTAATGGCCGTTGGGAAACATTCGGAGGCGTTAATTATAAGGTAAATAAGTATCTTAGCCTGGGAGCGACAGTCGTGAATATCCTGAACCAGACCGGAGCACGCGGCAGCATTTCGGGAGCCGAACTGGATAAGAAGGAGGATGCCTCCAAGCATAACGGGCAGTGGATGGCCGGCAGCTATATCCGTCCCTTCACCGTAGAATTTAGTGCAAACATTACATTTTAACAATTAATCTATTATCATATGAAAGCAACGATTTTAAATAACAGTAAGAATTTCCTGATGGGTTGTGCCGTATCAGTAAGCCTGGCCGCTTGCCAGTCCGCTTCTAAAGAAGGATTTACATTGGAACAGCAGGGCGATACACTAACGCTTGTCCATATTACGAATCCGGGCAAATACCTCTTGTTGCCGGTGGAAGAACATACCGGTGAAGGGCAGGTGTGTCTTGTGACGGGGAATCCGGCGGATACGGATATGGATATCCGTCTGGCTAAAAAGGAAACGGATTATTTCGTCCCTTTCGAACTGCCTGCCGGAGCAAAAGAGGTGGTTGTCCGTATCCGCAAAACGCCGAAGGATGCCGTGTGTTGGAAAGAGATGAAACTCTCCGACACGTTCGATACGGCCAACCGTGATAAATACCGTCCTCTTTACCACCATACCCCGTTGTATGGCTGGATGAATGATGCGAACGGACTGGTTTATAAGGATGGCGAATATCATCTTTACTTTCAGTATAATCCTTACGGTTCGGTATGGGGAAATATGCATTGGGGGCATTCCGTAAGCCGTGACCTGGTTCATTGGGAACATCTTCCGGTTGCTTTGGCCCGTGATACGATGGGGCATATCTTTTCCGGCAGTTCCGTTGTGGACAAGGATAATACGGCCGGTTACGGTGCCGGTTCGATTGTCTCCTTCTATACTTCCGCCAGCGATAAGAACGGACAGATACAATGTATGGCTCACAGTAGCGATAACGGGCGTACGTTTACCAAATATGAAAAGAACCCTGTCCTTACCCCGTTCGACGGCCTAAAAGATTTCCGTGATCCGAAAGTGTTCTGGTATGCTCCGGAAGAGAAGTGGGTGATGATTGTGTCTGCGGATAAGGAAATGCGGTTTTATTCTTCCAGGGATTTAAAAGACTGGACGTATATGAGTGCTTTCGGTGACGGGTACGGTGTGCAGCCGAGTCAGTTCGAATGCCCGGATATGGTGCAACTGCCGGTAAACGGAGATGTGAATATCAAGAAATGGGCGCTGATTGTCAATATCAATCCGGGCTGTTTGTTCGGAGGGTCGGCTACGCAGTATTTTATCGGGGATTTCGACGGAACAAAGTTTGTCTGCGATACGAAACCGGAAGTAGTCAAATGGATGGACTGGGGAAAAGACCATTATGCGACAGTCTGCTTTTCCAATACCGGCGACCGTGTCATTGCCGTGCCCTGGATGAGCAATTGGCAGTACGCGAATATTATTCCTACGCAGCAGTACCGTAGTGCTAATGCTTTGCCTCGCGAATTGACCATGTATCCGAAGGGAAAGAGGTGTATGTGGCTGTGAATCCGGTCAGGGAACTGGAATCGCTCCGGAAAGAGACACGTGAGATTCCTGCTTTTACGGTTGAGGCGAATAAAGCTGTCAGCATAGATACGCTGTTTGCCGGAAATGATGGCGCATTCGAGATAAATATGAATGTAGCAACCGGTGAATCGAGTATCGCAGGCTTTCAGCTGGTGAACGGGAAAGGTGAGTATGTGGATATTTATCTGGACCTGAATGCGAAGAAGCTGGTTATGGACAGGGTGCATAGCGGTATCGTGGACTTTGGAAAGAATAGTGTTCCGCATGAAAAGGAAGCACACGATAACCGTATCGCCAACTCCATTAATTATGTGGACGATTTTGCTTTGGCGACCTGGGGACCGTTATCTCCGGCACAGGAACATACGCTCCGGATATTTGTAGATAAATGTTCTGTCGAAGTTTTCCTCGATGGCGGAAAGGTGGCTATGACCAACCTTGTTTTCCCGAACGAACCTTACAACAGTCTGAACTTTTACAGTAAGGACGGCTCCTGCCGGATAAATTCGCTAGTCCTTTACAAATTAGGGCTTTGATAATTGAAAATGATGTTTTTCAGGTGTTAAGTGACATTTGTTATACTTTATGTGCGTTTTGTTATCGTTTATATTATAAGTATCTCATACTTTTGTCAGACAACTTGTGAGTATAATTTAATAGCATGAAGAACAGTATGAATTACGGAAAATTGTTAACTTTATCAGGAATGATGTTGGTTCTCTCCGCCGGTATGAATGCGGAAGATATTACATTGAAGATTACGAAGAGATATTTGAATCTTCCGGTTTCCCATCAGCAGGAACGTGCGGTAATGACATTGGCTGTCGATGGGAAACGGGTCCGGTCCTTTGATATCCGACTGGCTCCGGCGCAACCGGATTACTGGGTGTTTTGCGATGTATCCTCTTTTAAAGGGAAACAGCTGAAAATCTCTTATCCGGGAGAAGTTGCCGGACTGGACAAGATTTATCAGGCAGATGAAATAGCCGGACAAGACAGTCTTTATAAAGAGACAAACCGCCCGCAAATCCATTATACCCAGCGCAGAGGATGGAATAATGACCCGAACGGTCTGATTTATTATGAAGGCGAGTATCATCTTTTCTATCAGCATAATCCTTACGAACGGGATTGGGGCAATATGCACTGGGGGCATGCGGTGAGCAAAGACCTGGTTCATTGGGAGGAATTACCTCTTGCCTTGTTTCCGGATGAACATGGAACGATGTTTTCCGGTTCGGCTGTAATCGACTACAACAATACTGCCGGATTTAACAAGGGAGGAACTCCTGCCATGGTAGCCATCTATACGGCCGACAGTCCGGAAAAGCAGGTCCAGTGCATTGCCTACAGTCTCGATAAGGGAAGGACCTGGACTAAATATGAAGGTAATCCCATTATTGATTCGAAAGCCAAATGGAACAGCCACGATACACGTGATCCGAAAGTCTTCTGGCATGAACCTTCCGGAAAATGGGTGTTGGTGCTGAACGAACGTGACGGCCATTCAATCTATAACTCGGATGATTTGAAAAACTGGACTTACGAGAGCCATATTACCGGATTCTGGGAATGTCCCGAACTGTTCGAACTGCCGGTCGACGGAGATGTGAATAATACGAAATGGGTGATGTATGGTGCATCCGGTACTTATATGACGGGGACGTTTGATGGAAAAACATTTGTCCCCGAATCCGGAAAACATTATTATTCTACCGGAACAATCTATGCCGCACAGACTTATAATAACATACCGGCATCGGACGGACGCAGGATACAGATTGGCTGGGGCCGTATCTCCCATTCGGGTATGCCGTTTAACGGGACGATGTTGTTGCCTACTGTCCTGTCTTTGCGGACAACCAAAGAGGGAATCCGTTTGTTCAGTGAACCCGTAAAGGAATTCGAAACATTGCAAACGTTGAAAGGACAGTGGAAAGATTTGACAGCCGGGAATGCTAATGAGTTGATGCTACCTTACAATCAGGCGGATTGCCTCCGTATCCGGCTACATTGAAATTGTCGCATGCGACGAGTGCCGGATTGAGCTTGTACGGACAGAATCTGTTGGATTATGATATGAACTTCAATAGGGTTAACGGCGTTTTTTATTCTCCGGAAGATATGACGAGCATGGAAATCTCTGTCGATATGATTCTGGACAGGACTTCTGTTGAAGTATTCGTAGACGGCGGTGCCTATTCATACTCTATGGAAAGAAGGCCCGACCGCGCAAACAAGACAGGATTCAATTTCTGGGGAAATAGCATTGAAGTCACGAACCTGGAAGTCTATTCGCTTAGTTCGATTTGGAATAAATAAAATATAAAATCATGGAAAAGAATAAACCTGTAGTAGTCGGTATCGGCGAACTCCTTTGGGATGTCCTGCCAACCGGAAAGCGTGCCGGAGGTGCCCGATCAACTTTGTATATCACGCCACACAAATGGGAGCTGAGGGATATGCCATCAGCGCAGTAGGAAATGATTTGTCGGGAACGGAAATCGTTCAGGAACTGGAAAAGAATCATATCTCCAACAGCTTGGGAACAGTAGAATATCCGACCGGAAGTGTGATGGTGGAACTGAAGGACGGTATTCCAACCTACACAATCATTGAAGGTGTTGCCTGGGACCATATTCCTCTAACCCAGGATTCTATCGACCTGGTAAAGAGGGCGGATGCCATTTGTTATGGCACATTGGCTTTGCGTTCGCAGGCATCGAAAGAAACGATCCTGTCTTTATTGTCGTATGCACGTGAGGATGCTTTGCGCTTTTTCGATATCAATATCCGGCAATCGTATTACTCCAAGGAACTGATTGAAACGTTGTTGCATAAAGCGAATGTCTTTAAGGTGAATGACGAGGAACTGGTATTGCTTCGCAGTATGTGTGACTTGGAAGGTACGGACGAGGAAGTGTGCCGTAAGATGTTGAGGAAATATAACCTCAGATATGTGGTTCTGACAGCCGGAAGCGCTTTCAGTTCGATTTATTCGCCGGATGAGCAGTCCACCATCCCGACTCCTAAAGTACAAGTTGCCGATACGGTAGGAGCAGGCGATTCCTTTTCCGGGGCGTTTGTTTATTCTATATTAACAGGGAAATCCCTGCGTGAAGCCCATCAGCTTGCTGTCGAAACAGCCGCTTTTGTTTGTACACAGGAAGGGGCATGGCCTCCTTATCCGAATAAAGAATAATCATGAAAGAAAAAGGTTTATATATAAAGTTGATCCCGGTCATGCTGGCGTTCTTCGCTATGGGATTTGTGGATCTGGTGGGGATTGCTTCCAACTATGTGAAGGCCGATTTGAATCTGACAGATTCGGAGGCGAATATCTTTCCGTCGCTTGTATTCTTCTGGTTTCTGATTTTCTCTGTTCCAACCGGAATGCTGATGAACCGGATCGGACGGAAGAAGACCGTATTACTTAGTCTGATCGTTACATTCTTCTCTTTGCTGCTCCCAATCTTTGGCGATGGTTATATGCTGATGCTTATTTCCTTTTCTCTGCTGGGTATCGGTAATGCTTTGATGCAGACGTCTTTGAATCCGTTGCTTTCGAATATTATCAGTGGGGATAAGTTGGCCAGCAGTCTGACTTTCGGACAGTTTGTAAAGGCTATCGCTTCTTTCCAGGCTCCTTATATCGCGATGTGGGGCGCAACGGCTGTGATTCCTTCTTTCGGCCTGGGCTGGCGGATACTTTTCCCGGTTTATATGGTTGTTGCAGTTATTACAATCCTTTTGTTGGGAGCAACGCAGATAGAAGAAGAGAAGCCGGAAGGGAAACCTTCGACATTCGGAGAATGCTTTGCCTTGTTGGGCAAGCCTTTTATTCTGTTGTGTTTTATCGGTATCATGTGCCATGTAGGTATTGATGTCGGAACGAATACAACGGCTCCGAAAATCCTGATGGAGCGTTTAGGAATGGGATTACATGATGCATCGTTTGCCACCAGTCTTTATTTTATCTTCCGTACGGTAGGTTGTTTTCTGGGTGCTTTTATCCTGAGTCGCATGTCGGCCAAGATATTCTTTGGCATTAGCGTTGCAATGATGGCGCTGGCAATGGTCGGATTGTCTTTGTTCCACAGCAAAGAAATTATATATATATGTATAGGGTTGATTGGATTCGGAAATTCGAACGTATTCTCGATTATCTTTTCGCAGGCAATCCAGTCCATGCCCCAGCGTAAGAACGAGATATCCGGGCTGATGATTATGGGGCTGTTCGGAGGTACTGTCTTCCCCCTTTTCATGGGCTTCCTGTCGGATGCAATGGCTTCGCAATTAGGGGCGGTGATTGTGCTGAGTGTGGGCGTTCTCTATCTGATGTTACTTTGTCCGAAGCTTAAGTGATAAAGCATCCCTTATGAGGTAATGAGAATATCATATATTGTAATATAACTGTATCATAATATATGATATTTTATTTTTATAATATATGATATCTTAGTATCATAATATATGATACAAATTTTCTTTCTGGATTGCTTTGTTGATTTCTTCGGAGTCGCAAGTTTATGCTACGCTTTCAGTTGAATTATAGAGCTAAAAAAGTAATTTGTTTGTCAGGTTCAAAAACTTTACTACTTTTGTTTATCGAAAAAACAGAAAACAAAATATCAATCAGTTATGGCAGATATCAAGCAGTATGTAAATGCAGCAGAAGAGAAAATGACGTTCGCAATCGATTATCTTGACGAACAGTTGGCTCATATCCGTGCCGGAAAGGCTAATCCGAAGATCCTTGACGGAGTGAAGGTCCCTTATTACGGAGGTCTTGTTCCTCTGACTAACGTGGCTTCGGTAAATACACCGGATGCAAAAACGATTATCATTACTCCGTGGGAAAAGCCGCTTATCAAAGAGATTGAAAAGGCGATCATGAACTCGGAAGTAGGTATCACTCCTGAAAATAATGGCGAAATAATCCGCCTGGGGATTCCTCCTCTGACAGAAGAACGCCGTCGCATGTTGGCTAAACAATCCAAACAGGAAGCCGAAACGGCAAAAATCAGTGTTCGTAATGCGCGTCGTGATGCGATCGAGGCAATAAAGAAAAGTGTGAAAGCCGACGGAACTCCTGAAGATGTGGCAAAAGATGCGGAAGCGGAAGTTCAGAAGGTGCACGATAAATTTATAAAGAAAGTAGATGACCTCTACGCTGCTAAAGAAAAAGAAATAATGACAGTTTAAATAATTAAAAATTGAGAATTGAAAATTGAAAATTATTTTGACGCGTATCGTCCGGTAGTTTGTTCAATTTTCAATTCTCAATTTTCAATTTTCAATTTTCAATTAGAATGAGGGGACTGGTAATAAAGAATACAGGTAGCTGGTATACCGTACGCACCGATGACGGGCGTGATGTGGAAAGTAAGGTAAAAGGAAATTTCCGTTTAAAGGAGATACGCAGCACAAATCCTGTCTCTGTCGGTGACCGGGTTGATATCGATATCAATAATGAAGGTACGGCGTTTATTACCAAGATAGAAGACCGTAAGAACTATATTATCCGGCGGGCTTCCAACTTATCTAAACAGTCGCATATTATTGCGGCCAATCTCGATCAGGCCATGTTGATCGTAACTGTCAATTATCCGATTACTACAACTGTTTTTATCGATCGTTTTCTGGCCACGGCTGAGGCTTATAGTGTGCCGGTAAAGTTGGTTTTCAATAAAATCGACCGTTATAAAGGGGAAGATAAGGAATATCTCGACGCCTTGATTAATTTATACACAACGATCGGTTATCCCTGTTCTACCCTATGTGCTAAAACGGAAGAAGGTCTCGATGCGCTTAAAGCGGAACTGAAAGATAAGATAACTCTTTTATCCGGTCATTCGGGAGTCGGTAAATCAACGATTATCAATAAGTTAGTTCCCGGTGTTAATCTCCGGACCGGCGATATCTCCGAATATCATAATAAAGGGATGCATACGACAACTTTCTCTGAAATGATCCCGCTGCCGGAAGGAGGCTACCTGATTGATACCCCCGGAATCAAAGGGTTTGGTACGATAGAGATGGAGACTGCTGAAATCTCCCACTATTTTCCGGAGATATTCAAATTCTCCGAAGATTGCCGGTTCAATAACTGTAGCCATCGTCATGAACCGGGATGTGCTGTTTTGCAAGCGCTTGAAGATCACTATATCAGCGAGTCCCGCTATAAGAGCTATCTCAGTATCCTGGAAGATAAAGAAGAAAGCAAATATAGGGAAGAGTATTAAACGGCCGGGAGGCTCATCCCTGTGATTTTGCGGTATAGGTCGAGTGCATAAACATCCGTCATTCCTGAGATATAATCAAGTACACATTGTATTTTGCCATAAGTTGTTGGTGCATTCGTGTCATATTGTTCCGGGATGCGCTGTAACAATAATTTACTGTATGCATGACTCTGATTCATGACAGCTTCTGTCAGGCTGTCGATCAGGTGGCTGAAGATATGATAACCGGCCAGTTCTATGTCGAGTACTTCTTTGGCGCGGTAAATCTTTTTGTAAGCCGTTTTTGAACAGGTGGCATAGGCTTGTTTGGCTTGTTCTTCAATCTGTTCAATAAGTGGGGAGTTGTAAGTCCCATCAAGTATCCCGTTTTCATTTTCAAGGAAGACACGTGAACATTCATCCACCAGTAGTCCGATGATGCAGGAGCGTAGATAGGCGATCTGTTCGTTTGTATCGTCTACCATTTTCATGACACGGATGATATGGTCCAGTCGTTCTCCTTCAAAAAAGTTGAGCAATAGTTGAATGGCTTCTTCTGTTGTAAGGATGTGTAGTTTGCAGGCATCTTCTATATCCATGATCTGATAACAGATATCGTCGGCTGCTTCTACCAGATAAACCAGCGGGTAACGGACAAATTTATTCTTGTCTTCCGGATTGTGGTTTATTCCCAATTCGGTCGCTATGCGCATATAAGTCTCTTCTTCCGACTGGAAAAAACCAAACTTCCCTTTTTTACCTGAATGAACCGATGCATAAGGATATTTGACGATAGAGGCCAATGTGCTGTAAGTTAAAGCAAATCCGCCTTTTCTCCGGCCGATAAACTGATGGGTAAGCAGGCGCATGGCATTGGCATTGCCTTCAAAATGAAGAAAGTCTTCCCAACGGCCGCCGGCGGAACGAATTTCATCTTCCAGATAACTGCCGTTCCCTTCCAGGAAGTAAGCGGAAATAGCTCTCTCTCCGGAATGTCCGAATGGCGGGTTGCCCATGTCGTGAGCCAGGCAGGCTGCGGAAACAATGGAACCTATTTCCGGAAAGTTAATACTTCCGTCGGGATATTTTTGCATCAATCCCTTTGCTACATTATTACCTAACGAACGACCTACACAGGAAACTTCCAGGCTATGTGTCAGACGATTGTGGACAAAGATACTGCCCGGCAAAGGAAATACCTGCGTTTTGTTCTGTAATCTACGGAAGGGGGAGGAGAAGATCAAACGGTCATAATCCCGCTGGAAGTCTGTACGTTCATGTTTACGTTCATGATATTCTTCCATTCCGAAACGTTTACCTGATAATAATTGGGTCCAGTTCATATTGCTATATTAATAATGTAATAATTACAAAGGTAGGCATTTTGGAAGACAATAGGAATATGAAGGTTTCAAATAAATATTTTATTACGGAGTTCTACCAGAACTCTGTCTATTTGCTACAAACAAATGTTAATACTGATGCAGGTGTGCTGGGAAACGCGATATTATTGTGTTAATATAAATAAAAATAATAATCTTTATTCAAACAATTATTGCTTGTTTTGGTTATAATTTAATAGATTTACAACCGAGTAAACGCAATACTATATAAGTTCTGGTAGGACTTAGTTCTTGTTTTGGCTGTATGTATGTAAATGTTAAACGTGTTATTTAACTTTAGGATAAAGTATTATGGAAATTTTCATTATTAATTCACCTAAACAATCTGACTTTATGAGGAAGAGCTTTGTTATGTTGGTACTATTCTGCATTGGGATATGTACAAATGTGCTGTGGGCACAAGGAAAAGTAAGCGGTGTTGTGATGGACAAAGAACTGAATGAGCCTCTTGCTGGCGTAAATGTTCTACAAAAGGGTACGACTATTGGAACTGTAACTGATTTCGAAGGAAAGTATTCTCTGGAAGTTGGTGAAAATGCAATTCTGGTATTTTCTTACTTGAGTATGAAACAGTGGAAGAACCGGTTAACGGACGTTCTGTTGTTAATGTTTCTATGGTTTCCGATTCTGAACAATTGGGCGAAGTTGTTGTAACTGCCATGGGTATCAAACGCGAATCGAAAACGTTGTCATATGCAGCCCAGACTGTTGGTGGCAAAGACTTAAATGAAATTAAGAACGTAAACATGATCAACTCTTTACAGGGTAAGAGTGCCGGTTTGCAGATCACTCCGAACTCTACCGGTGCGGGTGGTGCTTCCAAGATCCTGTTTCGTGGTAACAAATCTATTAATGGTAGCAACCAACCGTTGATTGTGGTAGACGGGGTACCTTTGATGATGAATGTGTCTGATTCACAGGTAAACAGTAATTATGGTGGAGGTCGTGATGGTGGTGATGCCATGTCTACGATCAATCCGGACGATATTGCTCAGATAACTTTATTGAAAGGTGCTTCTGCGGCGGCTTTGTATGGTGCTGTGGCTGCCAACGGTGCAATTATGATTACTACTAAATCGGCATCGTCGGGTAAAGTGTCGATCGATGTATCGAGCAATACAACAGTGGAAACAGTTGCTTCGTTGCCTAAGTTCCAGAATTCTTACGGAATGAGCAATGAGGGTACATTCAGTTGGGGGGACAAATTGTCGACTACTGCTCCAAATTATGCAAAAGATTTCTATCAGACTGGTTTCACTACCAACAATTCAATTGCTTTGAGTGGTGGTAATGAACACATCTCTTCTTATTTTTCTTATGCGAATGTAGCTTCTCACGGTGTAACACCGAAAAATACCTATATGAGTCATAACCTGTTGGCTAAAGTCGGTTTCCACCTATGGAAGAAAGTTCATATTGATGTAAGTGCCCGCTATAATAATCAGGATATTGAGAATCAGGCAGCAGCCGGTTTTCTGGGTAATCCGGTTACCGGTGCTTATTTGTTCCCGAGAGGAGAAGACTGGGATCATTACAAAAATAATTACGAGGTGTATAAACCTTCTTTGAATGCAAATGTCCAGAATTGGACGAATGTTGCTCAGGAACAATTCTCCAACCCTTACTGGATGGTGAACCGTCAGAAACCGACTTCAAACCGTAACCGTTATGAGTTCGGAGGTAGTGTTAAATATGATATTATGGAAGGTCTTTCCGTTACCGGCCGTTTGCGTTACGAACGTGGCGATGAGAAATGGATATATAATGAATATGCTTCCAGTACAGGCGGACGTAACCAGATGGGTACCATGAAGGATTCCCGTATTTTCAGTGAACAGATGTATGGGGATATTCTGGCAAGCTATAATAAAAGTTGGGAAGATACTTATATCTTATCTGTAACGGCTGGTAGCAGTTTTACGAAAACAACTGGTTCCAGTGTAGATTTGATCGGTTGGGGTGACTCCAAATTCTCGGTTGTAGATGGCAAACCGACTGGTAGTGCTTATTATCCGAATATCTTCTCTCCGGCTAACTATTACCGGATGACTACGACTGAATCATTGAAAGAAAAACGTTTGAATTCTGTATTCGCGACTGCTCAGTTCGGTTATAAGGAAGGTTTGTTCCTAGATGTAACTGCCCGTAATGACTGGTCTTCTGCTTTGGCATATACGGATGGTGTTTCTTTCTTCTATCCGTCAGTAGGTGCCAGTGCTTTGCTGGATAAGTTTATTGACTTTGGCAAGAGTGTTAATATGTTTAAGTTGCGTGCTTCTTACTCAATGGTAGGTAATGACGTTCCTATTTTTATGACGAACCTGCGTTATGAGTTAGGTGACCAGGGAGCTTTGACGCCTCCCGAAAATGCACCGTTCAAAACATTGAAACCGGAAAAGACAAATTCTCTGGAAGTTGGTTTTGACGGAACATTCCTACAGAATCGCCTAGATGTGAATCTTACATATTATAAGACAAATACAAAGAACCAGTTCTTCTCAATCTCAGCTCCGTGGGAAACAGGTCTGAGAAATCGTTATGTAAATGCCGGTAATGTGCAGAACCAGGGTTTTGAAATTGGCTTGGGTTGGCATAATCAGTTTACCGATCATTTTAGCTGGAGTACAAACTTCAACTTTGCTTATAACGAGAATGAGATTAAGGAATTAGTGGATGAACTACCTGACGGTTTGACCCTGGCTGATTATGGCGGAGCAAAAGTGATCCTGAAGGAAGGCGGCCATTATGGTGACTTGTATGTTCGTCAGATCAAAAGAGATGACAACGGTAAACCTGTTGTTTCTGAAAACGGTGCTCCCCAGTTGGGTGGTGACGGTATTCAGGATCTGAAATATGTCGGTGATATGAATGCTAAAGTAAATATGGGTTGGACCAATACATTCCACTATAAAGATTTCACTTTGTCATTCTTGATCGATGCAAAGGTGGGTGGTAAAGTAATGTCTATGACCGAAGCAACATTAGATGGTTGGGGTGTTTCTGAACGCTCTGGTGCTGCCCGCGATAATGGTGGTGTTGTGTTTGAAGGAGTAACTTTCGATCCTCAGAAATTCTATTCCGTAGTAGGTGCAACAAACTTCAATTCGCAGTATGCTAATGAGTTGTATGTTTATGATGCAACAAATGTCCGTTTGCGTGAGTTGTCTTTCGGATATACGTTCCGTAACCTTTTCGGTATCGGAAAGAATCTGAATGCGTCTTTGATCGCCCGTAACCTGTTCTTCTTCTACAAAGATGCTCCGATGGATCCGGATGTATCAGCGGTACCGGAAACGGTTGGCAAGGGGTTGATATGTTTGCGTTGCCTTCTTCCCGTAGTATTGGTCTTAATCTGAAATTAAACTTCTAATCTTGATTATCTATGAAATTAAATATATTATTCAAATATGCAGCCGCTTTGGGCCTGACTATTGCCTGCGGCACGATGATTGTCGGTTGTACTGATAATTTTGAGGAACTGAATACCAATAAATATGAAGTCGATCCGGATAACATGCCGTTTGAGGCTCAGTTCATAGAACCGATTACTTATGTATATGCTCCGCAGCAGAATATGTTCCAGTTCTGGACAAACCTGAGTGTTGATCTGTTTGGCGGTTATTTCATGACCCCTCACAACTTTGGAGGTAACGGGAATGCCGATTATAAATTGAACCGTGGTTTCTGTGGCGGTATGTATGAGAATTTTTATCTGCATATCTTCAATAATACCCGCCGTCTGATCAATGCCTGTGATGAAAAGGGTATCAAAGATTATGCTGCCGTTATGCGTGTTGTCCAGGTTTACGGTATGCTGATGACGACAGATGCTTACGGACCTATTGCCTATCAGTCTGTATTGGATGGCAATGATGTGGCTTTTGCTTATGATACACAGGAAAGTGTTTATAATAGTATGTTCACTTTGCTGGATGAAGCAATAGAAGGTTTCAAAAATGGAACTTCAGCCGTAGCAGACATGCAACAGTTTGACTATTGGTGCAAAGGTGACCGCTCTTTATGGATAAAGGTTGCTAACCAGTTCAAACTTCGTATTGCGATGCGTATTGTAAAAGCGAATCCGACTTTGGCAAAACAGAAAGCGGAAGAAGCGTATCAGGGTGGTGTTCTGACCTCTGCCGATAAAGATATTCTGATCGATCAGGGTCTAAGTAATGAATTGACCCGTATGTTCGAATGGGGAGATTGTGGCGTCAATGCATCTTTGGTAACTATTATGGAAGGTTATAAGGATCCTCGTACGCCGTTGTATATAACGAAGAATACTCAGGAAATTGCTGCCGAAGACGGATCTAAAATAGCTGTAGATACTAAGTATCTGGCATACGTGCGGGTTGTGAATTACCTTCGAAGCCGAATAAATGGGGTGGTTTCTCAAGTGTCGTTTGTTCTTATGCTACTCCGTTCCCGGTAATGAAGGTGGCAGAAGCTTATTTCCTGCGTGCAGAAGGTGCTTTGCGTGGTTGGAGTATGGGTGGTAATGCCAAGGATTTGTATGAAGAAGGTATCCGTATCTCTATTAATAATGAGTTGAAATACAAAAAGGCTTATGTGAATGGAACGGTTGATATATCTGAACAAGATATCGAGAATTACATCAATGGTACTACAACGCAGATTGACTTCGTAGATCCGATT
Source organism: Parabacteroides sp. AM58-2XD (assembly GCF_003463685.1). NCBI lineage: Bacteria > Pseudomonadati > Bacteroidota > Bacteroidia > Bacteroidales > Tannerellaceae > Parabacteroides > Parabacteroides sp. AM58-2XD. The sequence continues at coordinate 74,439 of NZ_QSDP01000005.1, read as the reverse complement.
GACTCTAAAAATAGTTATAAAGCAATGAATACAGTGCCGGTTAAATGGAATGATGGTGCGAGCAATGAAGAAAAGCTGCAGCGTATCATTACGCAAAAATGGCTGGCAAACTTCCCGTTGTCTACAGAAGCCTGGCTGAATATCGCCGTACAGGTTATCCTAAACTATTCCCGGTTCGCGTCAATAGTAGTAACGGAACAATTGATACGGATGAACAAATTCGCCGTCTGATTTATTCTGAAATTGAAATCAATACAAATAATGCAGAATTACAGAAAGGTATTGATCTGTTGAATCAGGAAAACTCAAGTGGAAAATTTACCGGCGATATTGGCGGTACTCGTGTCTGGTGGGATAAAGCAAATGTGGGGAACTTCTAAATTGCAGATTCTGTTAGATAGTTAAAATAAAAAAGGCTTCCTGTTTCAATGCAGGAAGCCTTTTTGCTTTATTCTAATATACCTTTCCCTTGGCGTACAATCTCAAACTCATCCGTGGTGCAATCTACAACCGTTGAGGCTTCGAAACCACCGTAGCCACCGTCGATAACGATGTCCACCGTATTTTCATACTTTTCATGGATCAGCTCCGGATCGGTCGAATATTCGATCACGTCATCGTCGTCATGAACAGACATGGTCAGAATAGGGTTTCCCAGCTCCTTTACTAGGGTCCGGATAATATTGTTATCCGGTACACGGATACCGACTTCTTTCCTGTTTTTGTATATTTTCGGCAATTCGCTACTTGTTGGCAGGATGAAGGTGAAAGGACCGGGCAGGTTCTTCTTCATCAGCTTGAATGCCGTGTTGCTCACTTTGGCATATTCGCTCAAATTGGAAAGATCGTAACAGATGATGGAAAGGTTGCTCTTTTGAGGATTGATACCTTTCATCTGGCAGATCTTTTCAACTGCGCGGACATTCAGCGCATCACAGCCGATCGCATATACTGTGTCGGTCGGGTAAATGACCAGGCCTCCGTCGCGAAGGACGTCGATAACCTTGTCTATTTCCCTCGGATTGGGATTTTCGGGGTATATTTTTATTAGCATAACTGTCAGCTATTTACGGCTGGTTAGCCGTAAATAATATTTCCGTTCTCGTCGGTAAATTCTTCTAATCCTTTGCTGTACTGGTTCATGGCGCGAAGGCTCATGCCCATGCTTGAGAAGCCACCATCGTGGAAAAGGTTCTGCATAGTAACCTTGCGGGTCAGGTCGGAGAACATTACGATGCAGTAATCTGCACATTCTTCGGCCGATGCATTACCCAGCGGACTCATCTTATTGGAGAAATCCATCAGATGATCCATACCTTTCACTCCGCTACCGGCTGTTGTCAGGGTCGGTGACTGAGAGATCGTATTGATACGTACTCCCTTTTCGCGTCCGTAAATATAACCGAAGCTGCGTGCAATCGATTCCAGCAGGCTCTTGGCATCCGCCATGTCGTTGTAACCGAAGAAAGTACGCTGTGCTGCCACATACGATAAAGCAAGTACCGAACCGCAATCGGCGATAGCATCCTGCTTTTTGGCTACCTGGAGCATCTTGTGGAAAGAGACGGCGGATATATCCAATGTCTTTCCCAGCATATCGTAATCCAGGTCATCGTATGTACGTTTTTTGCGCACGTTCGGACTCATACCGATAGAGTGTAATACGAAATCTATTTTTCCTCCCAGTATTTCTACTGATTTTGAGAATACCATTTCCAGATCTTCCACGCTAGTGGCATCTGCCGGCAGCACTTCAGCGTTCAGCTTTTTAGCCAGGGCGTCAACTTCACCCATACGTACGGCAACCGGCGTATTACTTAATGTAATAGTTGCCCCTTCTTCCACAGCCTTTTCTGCCACCTTCCAGGCAATCGACATCTCGTTCAGCGCACCGAAGATAATGCCTCTTTTACCTTTCAATAAATTATGACTCATACCTTTATTTAATTTATTTACGGCACAAAAGTACATAAAATGTGCAAGATGGGCAACTTCTTTATCATAAACAGTGGTTTCAGTCCAAGAATACTGACAAGCATGTATCTTTTTCTGAAAAAAGACTCCCAAGAAGTATTTAATGAAAAAGATCTTCTTGGGAGGTACATTTTTATTCCGATTGTAATGCGGAATAAGGATCAATTATGCTGAAAAAGCGTAAAAGTTAATATCATAATTAATAAATCGATTAATATCCTTCGGTTTGTTTCACCAATGGATCTTTTGTCATAGTTCCCGTATCAATCGGCCAAAGTAATTTATAAGCTTCTGATTGGCTTAGTCCGCTTTGTGTGAATGCTAACGGATTACCAGAGGCATCATGCATACGGCGTACATCAAACCATCTTTTGCCTTCACGTACAAATTCTTTATCTCTTTCAGAAAGTATTGCCAACTCGTTTTCTGCAAAACTCTTATTTGTATAGCTGGGATAAGCATTTCCTGTATATGCTCTTTCTCTGATTTTATTGATTTCAACAGAAGGGTCTGATCCTTGCATGTTTTTAATTTCAGCTCTCATCAGTAATAAGTCGGCATAACGGTACAGAGGCATGTCGTCGCTGTAGTTACGTATATTATTGTCAACTGTTCCCAGAAATTTACGTAATACGACACCGTGTTGTGTTTTATCCTGATTATAGAAATCCATGAATGTCGTATATTTTCTAGTGTCATTTTCATCGTATGATTCAAACAAATCCCATTTGTATTCGTTCGCCAGAATACATCTATCACCTACATTTAATGGGTCGTTCATCGGAATCCCTTCTTTATCATACCAACTGGCCATCATTGGGATATCATACATGAATCTTCTCAAATTCTGTTCTGCTTCTCCTTTCTCATAATGTAAAGTAAGGATAATTTCATTGTTCCCTTTATTGTTGTAAGCAAAAATATCTTGAAATGAAGAGAGTAAACCAAACTTACCGGAAGCCTCCACTGCGGTGAGGGCCTGTGCGGCTGTAGTAAGATCATCAGAGGGGGATGCAGGAGGGTTCCCGTCGGTTTTTACTTTTGCCGCCCACAAGTATATCTCTGCTTTTAGCATTAGCGTTGCTGCCTTCGACCATGTTTCGCGTTTGGATGTTAATGTGAAATTATCATCCTTGAAATAACTTCGGATAGATTGATTTCTTTTTTCAAGAAATCTAAAATTTCAGCTTCTGTACTTCTGGCTGTGTATAATTCATTCGGACTAGTTGCACCTGTTGCAACTTTCGGTTCAGTAACCAGAGGAACTCCCCCCCAGGTTCGGAGCATATAGAAATAGTAATATGCCCGGATTCCATGAGCTTGTCCTAAATAAAAATCTGTTTTCTCTTTGGATAAGAATGGTAATCCGCTTTCCACTTTGTAGATAAACATATTTACATTAACCAAATTGCCATAGAAACCGTCCCAGTTGGAAAATCCGGGAGAACTTTCCTTTAAATTGTGAATAATCATATTCACATTATCCATGCCTGTTCCAAAAGTACCGTTTTCAATAAAGAGGCCGCCTCTTTGTTCTCCCATTAGAAAGAATGTGTTGGCTTTATTCCTTAAACTTGTATGCATACCGGACATGAATCCGTTAACCTGTGATTCGTTTTTCCAGAAATTGCCTTCCGCATAGTAATCTTCCGGAGCGATATCCAGTGAGTCACATGATGCAAGTATCAGCATTATACATATAGTGAGATAGTTAATAATATTTTTCATAATTCTTCATTTTTAGAAAGTTAATTGTGCACCAAATACAATTGAAATAGGTAACGGATAACCGGAGTTTGCGAATCCGCGTCCTTCCGGAGTATATACATTGGATTTCAGATAGCCCAGATTTTGTCCCGTGACAGAAAAGGTAAGTCCTTGTACGTTCACTTTACTTATCAGACTCTGTGGAAGGGCATAGCTAAGCGTAATATCACGAAAACATAAATAATTGCCTTTATGAGCAAAGAGAGTGCTACCCCTGTAGTTGTTTTTTATAAGACCGTCAGCACGATCGTATCGTGGATATTTGGCGCCAGTGTTTTCTGGTGTCCACGTATCTTTTACATCTTCCAGTGTATTAAATTCTCCCTGGTTATTCGACAAGAATCCGGGGCGGATATTATCGTAGATCGTATGCCCTAAAGCAAAATCTAATTTAGCGTAAAGAGTTAACCCTTTCCATGCAACAGTAGTGTTGATACCACCTGTCCATTTAGGGACCTGGTTGCCAAGAGACGCTTGGTCATACTGGTCGATAATGCCATCTCCGTTTATATCTTTCCATTTGATATCCCCAGGGGCGAGTTTGTAATTTTTTGCTTGATCCTCAGGAGATAGTTTGGCATATTCTTCCGGGCTGTAGGCATCTCCATAATAGGTCGTAATATCTTGTTTTATACCTGACCGGTTGATTTCATCTTCACTTTGGTAAATGCCTTCAGCTATATAGCCTACCATTTGACCGACACGTTGGCCTTCCTGGGTTCCACCGATCCAGATCTTTTCGTAAGTGCCGTCTTCCAGCTTTTTGCCGCTGTAAACCTGCTGACCTCCCTGACGGTTGTTCAGGTTGCCATTGTCCGGTAATTTTGTAACAATACTTTTGATGAAAGTGATATTGCCACCAATATCCCATTTCCAGTCTTTTGTGTTGATAATCTTTACACTTGCATCTATTTCCAAACCATTGTTGCGGACGGAACCGTTGTTTGTCAGAATTGTATTGTAGCCTGATGATCCGGGAAGATCTACATTGGCGTACAGGTCGGAAGTTATGCGATTGAAGAATCCTACACTTAGATTGTATTTATTCTCCATAAAGCTGGCATCGACAGCTGCATCAAATGTTGCGGACTTTTCCCAGCGGATTCCCGGTGTTGGCAAATTACCCATTCCAAAACCTAAAGTCCCGTTATATTTACTACTTGTTCCATAAGAACCTTGTAATGTATAACTACCGATATAATCCGGGTTTACATTTCCGTTTTGGCCGTAACCTGCACGCACTTTCAAGAAAGAAAGTACATTTCGGCTATTTTCCATAAAGTCTTCTTTTAGAATATTCCAACCCAATGATACTCCGGGGAAAAATCCCCATCGGTTATCCAACAGTTTTGAATAGCCGTCTTCTCTGAATGTAAAAGAGAGCAGGTATTTGCCATCATAATCGTAGTTGATTTTACCGAAAGCTGACATAATACGTTGGCGTTCATGCAGGAGTCAACACCTCTTTTATTCGCTTCCGAACTGGTATATCCCAGGTCCATGAAATCATCTGTCGGAGCTTGCTGGCCGGATGCAGAGAATCCTTTTTTTCTCCAGTCATAAAATTCATAGCCTACTAAAGCATCGAAATTATGCTTCTGAAAACTCTGTTGCCAACCGGCAAGTACATTATAGGTTTGAGTCAATTCTCTTTCGAATTTGGCACTGGTGGATCGGGTTGTATTGATTGTTCCCGGTCTTTCCATGTAATCCCTATCCATCGATTCATAAAAACCTTCGTTATAATACCAGTTACCGACCAGTTTTAAATAAATATGTTTAGTAATATCGAATTTGAATGTTTGTGAGAAAGACATTTTGTCTGTATTATTTTTTCGGGTGAATTTGCCGGCGTTAAAATTGGGATTACCATCTTTAGAGTGTACCCCCATTAACAATTCTCCATCTTCATTATATCCACGCATTGTAGGCGGTACACTCAACATGCGACCGAAATATTCAGCAATGCTTTGGTTCATATTGACCGGATCACGCCAACGTGCATCTGCAAAAGAAAAGCCGGAGTATGAAGTAAACCAATCAGTCACTTTGTAATCAGCATTTAATGTAGCGTTAAGTCGTTTGTACCAGGTGTTGATAGGAAATCCTTTTTCATTATAATATCCCAGTCCTAAATAATAAGAAGCCTTGTCGTTTCCACCGGTGATTGAAATATTATAGTCTTGTGTCAGTGCTACTTTACGGAAAGCTTCGTCACGAAAATTTGTTTCGGTGTACAGTAATTCATCACCGTATACCGGATCTGTCATCGTTCGCCACCCTTGATTTAATTTGTAACGGTTTTGATCATTTAAGATCATCGTGCTATAGATGGCTCTGGCATCCTTGTTTCCGTCCAGAACAACTCCTGTGTTCGGGTCATAGATTAAGTTGCCGGTACCGTAACCGTTGGCTTGTTTTAATAAAGACATCCAGCTTTCGGTAGTGGAGTTTCCCGAAGAGGCCGCATTTTTAATGCCCATACGCTGCCAGTGAAGGTAATCTCCTGCATTCAGGAATTCAGGTAAATATCCCATATAACTCAATCCTTCTTTCGCTTTAAAAGAAACTTCCGCCTTCCCTTTTTTACCTCTTTTAGTTGTGATGAGGATTACACCATTATTAGCACGGGCACCATAAATGGAGGTTGCAGCAGCGTCTTTTAAAACTTCCATCGATTCTATGTCTTCCGGATTGAAGTCACTGATTGTACGTACAATACCATCAATAACATATAGAGGGCTTCCACTTCCGTTTAACGAAGCTCCTCCACGTAGAACAACAGTAGGTACACTTCCTGGTTTTCCTGAGTTTTGTTGTACAACCAGTCCGGAAACAGTTCCTGCTAATGCTGCTGCCGGGTTAGCCTTTATGCCAATGACCAGGTCTTTTTCATTTACTTTAGATATTGCCGAGGTTACTTTAGAGCGAACCTGTGTTCCTCCGTAACCGGTAACGACCACTTCTTCCAGTTGTTGTGAATCTTCCGCTAAAGTTACTTTTAGTATTTGTTTGTCGGTAGCAGTTACTTCCATCGTTTTATATCCGATGAAAGAGACCTCTATTTTGGAACCGGCATTTACTTGTATCGTAAAATTACCGTCCATATCTGTGACAGTTCCGTTCTGTGTCCCTTTCTCGACGACAGATGCCCCCGGTATGGTCATGTTATAGTTGTCATAAACAATTCCTTTGACGCTTATTTTGTTTTGTCCCCATGCCATAACAGGTAGTAGGGTAATAAGCAAAAGAATCCATGCATTTCTTTTCATAATATTTTTATATTTAGTTTATAGTAAAAAGTTTTTTATCTTTTTCTTTGATTGATAATATCAATGGATTAAGCCAGCATAATTTATCGCTGTGTGAACAATTCATTTAATTTGTTTTGCTAGGAATGATGTTCTATGATTTTTCTAATATCCATAGGCATAGATTTTTAGTGAGACAATATGATTTTTATGTGTATTCTTTATTCCCTTTTGTTGGGTAAAAATAAATTTCTTAAAACCTAATCGGTTTGGATATTTGTTTTCAAATCCTAAAAACTTCTTGGCTGATAGTATAAATGATATTTCCGGTAACTTATAGGTAATTATTCTGAACGTTAAGGGCAATGTGTTTTGGGTATTATTGTATAAAATATTATATATGATAGTATAAATGATATTTCCGGTAACTTATAGGTAATTATTCTGAACGTTAAGGGCAATGTGTTTTGGGTATTATTGTATAAAATATTATATATTTTGAAGGAGGTATTTGTTCTGTTATTCCTCCGATTGTGTTGATAAATACTTAATTCTTTTAGTGTGTATAGTTTGTGTGTCAGAGATATTATTTGTTTTGTTATTTGAGTATTGAAACAAATAATATTAAATATTAAATTAACATAGTTCACACAAGACTCTGGTATAGTGCGAACCTTAAAGTTGATTTTGTGGATATTTTAGGCGATTGTTTATATACGCTTTGTATTTCAAGTAGTTTGTGTAGGAGTGTGTGATATCTGAGGAGATGTGTCTGCATATGATATACTATTTTTTGTCTTTGGAGTATTCTTCAAGAAAGCCTTTTAAAGGTAAATATGAAATATATTTTCATTTAAAGTATTTATTATTAAAAATATTTATTTATATTTGCATTGTATTTAAATATTAAATATGATATTGACGGGGCAAAGTAAAAATGAAGAAAAGTTCCAGTTAGTACCTGATTCCTACTTAAGTAATACAACAATCTGATTTTTTTTGTAAAATGAGACTTATGAATAGGAGAGTAGAATATTATTCAATTTCGTGTAATTTGCTTTGTATCAGCGCTCTGACGGGATGTCCTAATGGCGGAATACAGCCTTTTTTATTCTTGATAAAGGAGAGGGCTTGTAATGATCGACCAGAGTCTTGTGTGAACTACGTCTAATTAGTTGTTTAAAGAACTAATTGGCTTCTGGTTGAAAATTGTTATTGATAATATGTCAGAATTGTTTTTGGGAGAAGAATAAAAAATAAAATCCCGGGTATAACCAATCTTATATCCGGGATTTTATTATTTGATAATGTACAGTTATTCCCTGTAATAAACTCTTTTTACCCGTGGAGAAATTGAAGTAAGTATCTCGTAAGGTATAGTTTTCAGTTTGTCGGACAGTTCGCTTACCGGAAGTTCTTCGCCGAAGACGATGACCGGGTCGCCTTCCTGGGCGTCTGTGTCGGTCACGTCGATCATGCAGGCATCCATACAGATATTTCCGACGATCGGACAGCGTTTTCCACTGATGGAGACTTCGCCTCCCCGGTTACTGAAATGACGGTCCAGGCCGTCGGCATAACCGATCGGGATAATGGCGATACGTGAATCACGGTCCACATAAGTACGGCGGCTGTAACCGATGGAGTCGCCAGCCGGGACATGTTGTATCTGAAGGATGGTGGTACGCAGGGTACTGACATTGCGCAGGCCTTTTATGCCGGAAGCACTTACACCGTATAGTCCGATTCCCAGACGGACCATATCCATTTGATAGTCCATGAAACGTTCGATGCCGGCAGAGTTCAGGATATGTTTGATGACTTTATACTCCAGGCCGTTTTCCAGTTCGGCAGCCGCCAGGGTAAATGTATCCAGTTGTTTCTTTGTGAAATCATCGAAGATGGATGAGTCGCTTCCCACCAGATGGGAGAATACAGAACGTGCCGTTACGCCACTTTGTTCTTTCAGTCGTTCACAGATCGCGGGGACGTCATCCGGTTGGAATCCCAGACGGTGCATTCCTGTGTCTATCTTGATATGGATCGGGTAGGAGGTGATTCCCCGGCGTTCCGTTTCCTTTATCATGGCATCCAGCAGGCGGAAGCTATATATCTCCGGCTCCAGATTGTTTTCAAACAAGACATTGAAACTGCTGAACTCCGGATTCATTACGATAATAGGGATTGAGATGCCCTCTTTACGGAGTTCCGCCCCTTCATCGGCAACGGCAACAGCCAGGTAATCGCAACGATGTTCCTGTAACGTTTTAGCCAGTTCGTATGAACCTGCCCCGTATCCGAACGCTTTTACCATACAAACCATCTTGGTTTCCGGTTTCAGCTTCGAACGGTAATAGTTGAAGTTATGCACAACCGCGTCCAGGTTTACTTCGAGGATCGTTTCATGCACTTTCTTTTCCAGCAACTCGGAGATACGTTCGAAGTGGAAGTGGCGTGAGCCTTTTATCAGGATCAGTTCGTCTTTGAACTTCTTGAATGTCGGTGATTTGAGGAACTCATCCGTGCTGAGGTAAAATTCCTTTTCGATATCGAATGCACTGCCGTATTCTTTCAGGTCCCGTCCGATACCGATAATCCGGTCGATGTTTTTACGGCGAACCAGGTCGGCAACCTTTTTGTAAAGCGACTTGGGCAAGGTGCCTGATTGCAGGATATCGGAGAGGATCAACGTACATTTCAGGTTCTTGTCCACATGACGGCTCTGTTGGAAGTCGAGGGCGATATCCAGCGAGTTGATATCAGAGTTGTATGTGTCGTTGATCAGCATGCAATTGTTGATGCCTTGTTTTACGTCGAGACGCATGGCGACAGGCTCCAACCTGGCAAATTTGTTTGCATCATTTACGCTGGTCGGCTTTAAATAAAGCATTACTGCCAGACAATGGATCACATTTTCGATGGAAGCATCGTCGGTGAAAGGAATGACATATTTCTGAGTTAGCCCGAGCAGTGTGCAAAGGATGACTGTTTCCGCCTCTTTCTTTTCGATCTTCTCGATGTAAAGCGGCGCTTCGGAATCTGTCCGGCTCCAGGCAATCGCCTTATGTGAAAGGCAGGCCGATTCGATACAGTTGGATATAAACGCATCATCCCCATCATATATAATGGCTTCGCATTCATTGAACAACGTCAGTTTCTCCAGGCATTTCTGCGTGGTGGAAATGAAATTTTCCTGATGTGCTTCTCCGATATTGGTAATAACACCGATAGTCGGTGAAATGATCGGGCGCAGGTTTTCCATTTCATCCGGTTGGGAAATGCCGGCTTCAAAGATTCCCAGCGTATTCTTGTCGCTTATCTGCCAGACAGATAGCGGCACGCCCAACTGTGAATTGTAACTGCGCGGCGAGCGGACAATATTGAATTCCTTGTGCAATAGTTGATAAAGGAACTCCTTTACAATCGTTTTTCCGTTACTGCCTGTAATGCCGATCACCGGGATATTGAACTGTTTCCGGTGATGGGTAGCCAGTTTCTGAAGGGCTTTCAACGTATCTTTTACCACCAGGAAGTTTGCTTCTCCGAGCGATTCGAACTCCGGAAGCATTTCGCTCACTACAAAATTGCGGACGCGCAGTTTGTAGAGTTCCTTTATATATCTGTGTCCGTCGTTGGTCTTTGTCTTAAGGGCAAAGAAGAGACTTTGTTCCGGAAAAGAAAGCCGGCGACTGTCAGTCAGCAAAATGCTGATGGTACTATCCTGCAAGTTGTTTGCCTGCGCACCGATAATTCTGACGATTTCTTTTATTGAGTATTCCATTCTTTACATTAGTTTAGACTTTATTATTTCCATCTCTTTTGTACTATCAAAGGAAGGAAATTTCTCGTTAATTCGTTTCATCTTTAACAAAGTTTGCGAGATGAAGCGTTTATAGGCTTCACTTTCGGGCTGGAACGGGCGGTGATTAATAGCCTTTTGGATCTCTGCCCATTCTTTAAGAAAGCCTTTCGTTTCATCGGATAAGAAATTTTCTGTAAAACGTTGCCAAATATAATCAACAGCGAGCTCCGAAGGATGCAGCATGTCGGTTGCATAGAAGCGGTAATCGCGCAGCTCGTCCATCATGATTTCGTAGGCGGGGAAGTAAGCGATCCGTTCCGAATAGGCCGTCTGGAGCGTATCGGCTGCCAGTAGCAAAGTGGCCTTACTGAGTTGATTGCCATGTGCCCCGTCCTTCCAATGGCGTATCGGACTGACGGTGAAAAGTATCTTCAGGTCCGGGCATTGCTTCCATAGAGAGAGCAATAATTCCTTCCATTCCGACACAATCTCCGCCACGGATAGCATCGAGCGGTCAAACATTTTCTCCGGTAGCTTATGGCAGTTTGCCACCACCTGGCCGGAGCTTTTCAGCCGGTAGACATAGGCAGTCCCCAGTGTAATCACCATATATCCGGTCCTCCTGATTTCTTGTGCCGAGGCAAACAACCTGTCGTTAATATTTTCCAGGCACTCTGTTTCCGAGGTGGAAGAGAAACGGCTGTGGTGCGTAAAACTATGATATACGCCTTCGTGCCGGAATAAATTATTTGCTGTAAACCGCTCCGGATGCAGCAGCATTCGCAATGCGGCAGCGATGGATGCCGGATTATACAGTGTTCCGAACGGATTAATATCGACATTGAACTTGTTCTCAGCCAGCTTCGCCCCGATATTTTCCGCAAAACAGGAACCGAGCAGTAAGATGCGTTTCTGCCAGGAAAACCGGAAAGGGGGCTTGGGGATTTTGATAGCGGTGTATAGTTCCATATTATTCCGTTGGGTCGTTAGGTAACGGGCCGGCTGTTGGTTGCTGGGGCGAACGCCTGGTGTAGAAAGCCCGTTTTCCGCACCAGCTCTTTTGTATCTGATTGTCTTCAAGCAGCTGTTCCAGATCTTTTTTAGTCTTTTGCCGCGTGCATTGGTTTAGGCTGGCAGCAACCGTCAGGTTGATTGTCCCATAGTTTTTTATATACCACAGGATACGTTTCTGCCGGATATCGGCATTGTAGTTTTTTTTCTCGCTGGTCCCTTCCCGCCGTTCGATACGAACGCCCCGGAAACGTTTCTTCAACTCCGGATCAGCACGGAACTCCACGTTCTTAAACTCAATGGATGCCGAGCGTATATCTTTTTTGTTTTCCACCTGCTGCTTGCATCTCAGCGTCACCGAAAACGTACCGATCCCTTCCAGATGTACGCTCTGGCTATTACTGAGGCAGAAGTACAACCGTTCGCTGATTGCCTTGATTGCCCCTTTGATATCGGCCGTCGTGAAAGTGCTCATGCTCTCGATCATCCGCGCCAGTTCGTTGGTATTGACGGTCTGGATATTGATAGCTCTGGCATGTAACGTCGGCTTCTCTTCCCCATTTTTGGGGGGATTGGCAAATAAGTCGTATTCAATACTCATATTCCTCCTGATATTTAAGGTTTAACGTCATGACTATTAAGGATTTTTCTCCCTAATCTTATTTATGAAACAATTTCTTTTCATAAATGTAAGGTTAGGAATACAAATATGTAAGGAGTACTTTACTTTTCTGTAATGTATTCCTTGCATATTTAAAAGTCCGTACCAAAGGTAATAAATCTCCTGATATAAAGAATTAATTATCCAGGGCTTTTTTCTTAGTTCCGTTGGATGATTTGTGAAGTATTGTAAAGTGCTGAAAGAAAAGCTATATAGTTATATATATAGATGTACGGGCGTACATTATATTATTCGGTGCAAAATATGCGAAAAATGATATATAAATAGTTGATGAGTAGTGAGATGAGTGGAAAAATGGTGTGACGAGAAAAATCGTTCCTTTAATCTCGCCATTTTTGGGGAGGGCATTTCCTTTCGTTTGTGAAAGCCCCTATTTTGTACTTTGTTTGCTATTCAATTGATAAGAAAGCATATAGACAGATAAAAAATATCTTAAAAAGAATGGTTGGTATGAAACTAATTCTTACTTTTGTTGACGAGAAAAAAGGAACGATTAAACTCGCCATTTATCAAGAAAGCGGGGCGTTTCAATTGTGAATTGAACTTATTACACTTTAGTATTAATATTAAATTTTAAATTATGAACAAAAAGTTTTCTACTCTTTTGGCAGGTGTAGCATTGTTAGGTGCAACATCTGTTTTTGCAGCAGACAACGTTACTTCTTTAGTTGAAGGAACCAATAGTGGTTTGTATCAACTGAAAACAGACGGCGGTCAGTTCTTGTCGATTAATGAAGACGGAAAGTTAAGTGTTGTTGATGCTATTGAAGCTGACAATGTGGCAAGTACTTTGTGGTGTGTCACTGTTACAGAAGAAAATAAGGGAAAAGCTCCTTATTTTGATTTTGTAAACAAAGGCGCTGAAGCATTGCTGTCTATTACAATGGAAGAATTTGCTGCTGGTGCTACAGCAACAACTGTTGCTCCTGAAGTTGGTGGTGAGGTCAGTGGTTGGGCATTTTCTCCTACTTATGAAACTCTGGTAAATGAAAAGCCTCTGTATTCTTATTTTACAACAGACTCTGTAGTAGGATTCGTTGTTGATAATGGTACTGTAGTTTTAAAGAAAGACTTAGCAAGTAATGCAGCTACAACTTTTACTACTACTTTCTCTTTGGTTAAAGCTGATGCTGTTACTTTGAATGCAAAGCAGATCAACACTAAACTGGGTATTCAGAAAGAAGATGCTGGCGTTAAGCTGACATTTACTCCGGATGCAAACAAAACAAGTTTGAAAAATCCGTTCAGCCAGGAATTTTTCTTAGCTGCTGATGCAGAAGACGAATTTGTTTATATTACAAGAAAAGAAGACGCTAAAGCTTTGTTTGTTGATACTGCTTTCATCAACACAACTGGTTCTATGTTCCTTGCATTTAATTATATGAATGATCTGGATGCATTGAAAGCTAGCTCTTTGAAAGAGCATGGTCAATTCTTATTCACTTATTTCCCGACAAATGACTCTTTGGTTATTCAGGTGAAGACTATCATTGAAGCTCCGACTGCTGATGGTTGGAAGGCAGCAACACCGACTACTATCACTGCTAATGCTGATGACAAGAACTATGTAACAGTTCAGGATTTGGTAAAAGAAGATCAAATTCGTGTTGTAACAATCGGTGAAAAGAAAGAAACTGATATCGTATTAGGTTTCACTTCTTGTAAAGAAAGCGATACAGACAGAGTATCTTTGGAAGACGGTGTATATTTCATCCGCAATGCTAAAACTAATAAATATTACGCATCTCCGATCCATATCGATGGCGCAAAAGAAGAATGGGTGAGCGTTGACGCTGACGAACAGAATGTTGACCACATGCCGGCTTACCAGTGGGTTGTTCTGAAAACTAAGACTTCAGAATACTTCGCTGCTACTTCTCCGGTGGAAGTTGTAAACCGTGAATATGCAAGCTTGAATGGAACTTATCAGTTTACTCAGGCTACCGGTTCTTCTAAATATTTCTGTGCAGATCTTGCAGCTGACTCTTTAGTTATTACAAAAATTACAGATGCAAATATCTTAGGAGATGAACATCTTGGTTACAAATATCTGACTAAGGATGAGTTGATGATTACTAACTATGCATTCAACTACTTCAACCCTTATACAATGGAAAAATACATTGCTCAGGTGGCTGGTAGCAACAAATTGAATGTATTGCAGGATACTCCGACTTATTTCGAAATCAAACCGGTTAATGGTAACGTAGCAGCTGATTATGGTTATAAAGTAACAGCAGACGTTAAAAAGAGAATTAATGGTTTGGCTCAGTTGAAGAGAGAGTCTTATACAATCCACACTAAGAATGCTGTTATTGCTTTAGGTGAAGAAAATAACTTTGTGATCACAGATAAAACTGCTGCAAGCAAATTCTTCTTCAAAGAAAACAATCAATTGGATGCTACTTGCTATTATGCATTTATTGATGCTGCAAATCTGGAAGAAACAGATAAATCATTTAAATTTAAAGCCGGTGTTGCTGACCAGAGCTTAACTGCCCTGTTGCAACAACAGGTTATTGATGAAGTTAGAACATCTGCTTTCTCTATCGGTTTAACTGACCAACCTCTGTATCGTCGTTTCAACAATGTTAAATTGGATGGCGCTGTAGAAGGTAATGAAGATGCAACTAAGCTCTTGAAGTTCAAAGAAGCATACGTAAACGACTACTTGATGGACGAAACTAACGTAAACTTCAAGCGTGAAGGTATGAGCTACTTAGGTATCGGTGCTGCTAATATTGCTGAAGCTGGTCTGTCATTCAATGTACGTCCGTACAACATTGGTAAATCTGCACAGTATAATATCAAACCGCAATACTTAATCTATGTAAGCGAAACTGTAAACGAAGGTTCTGAAAACATTCCTTGTGATGCAACTAACCACAAGCACATGAATGCTGCTGGCGAAGAATGCGGACCAGAAGATTGTATCCACGCAACTCCGGCTGTAGAAGGCTTCAACCGTTACAAACTGTTGGTTAGCTTCGCTGACTCTACAGATGCAGAAGTTGTTACGGAAAAACAACTTTACAAATTCGGTAAATATGTTCGTGTAGGTTTCGTAGATGCAGTAGAACAGGATAGCGTAATCTATATCTTGGGTAACACATTTGCAAATATTGCAACAAAAGATCTGAATATGGATGATGTTAAGAAAGCTCTTGAAGCTAAGAAGATCTCTTCTATTAACATGAAAGCTACTGTTAAGGAAGACAAACATCACAACTACACTTGGTCATTCCGTTATATCGACCCGACTAAGGCTGCTAACGAAGTAGAAGAAGATCGCGCATTCTTGATCGAATCAAATGCTGTAGCTCCTATAGCTCCGAAGAATGCAGCATGGATCAAGAACCAGAATAACTGCTTGGTATTGTCTGCTATGGATGCTTCTTTCGATGATGCTAAGACTGGTGGTGATGCTGCTTTGATCTTCAACATCGAAAAGGGTGCTGCTGACGATATGGCAACAGACAATGAAAGCATCAGCGCTTCTGAAGTATCAGTAGTTGCAACTAACGGTGCCGTTATCATTAAGGGTGCTGAAGGTAAGACTGTTGCTATCAGCAATGTTCTTGGTCAGACAATTGCTAACACAGTAATCACTTCTAGCGAAGCTACAATCTCTGTTCCTGCAGGTGTAGTTGTAGTAGCTGTTGAAGGCGAAGCTGCTGTTAAGGCAATCGTAAAATAAGATAATTTATAATCAAAAATAAATTCTAAAATTTCCACGAGTTGGAGTCTAGGCGTGCATGCAACGCCTAGACTATCCATCAATTACCCTGTGACAGGCGAACAAGTGGTTATTAATATTAAGTAATAAAATAAAGTTCTTACTGTAATTTCTCCCGTGAGGAAGGAATACAGAAAAAAAACAGCCTCTGCGATCTTGTGTCGTAGGGGCTTTGTTGGTTGTGTTTGGTTGAATATTATCGAATGACTAGAAAAAACGGTCGTTTTAATTAGTCATGAAATCGGATGAAGGGATAAGTGAAATATTGCGATAAAAAAACTTTAGAAGTAGGGGCTAAATCACCTATTTACAGTACTTTTTGTGTTAATCATTAATGAGAACTAAAAAAATGTCTTTACCTTAGCTGCGTGACTAAAAAAAACGACCGATTAATTTAGTCAGTTAATTTAAGTAAAAAACGTCTGATAAGTGATTTATAATGAGTAAACTAGATTCGTCGCAAGAGCAATATTTGTTGTCCGCAATTAAGCAGGATAATGAAGAAGCTTTCTCATTAATCTTTCAGTCATATTATGTTGATTTAGTGCTGTTTGGCGGGAACTTTATAAAAAATGAACAAGTCTGTGAAGATATCGTCCAATCCATCTTTTTGAAGTTATGGAACGAAAGAAAGAACATTCAGATAGAAACCTCATTAAAATCTTTCCTGTTAAGATCTGTTCGAAACAGTTGCCTGGATGAATTCCGACATTTGGAAGTTGTGCGTCAGTATGAGGAAAATTATAAGGATAGTGTACTGGATTGCTATGATACAGAAAATTATATATTGTATTCCGATTTACATGATCATCTTCATAATGCATTGCAACAAATCCCTGACTTATATCGAGAAGCATTTGAGTTGAATCGTTTTGAAGGTTTGAAATACAGGGAGATTGCAGAGAAATTGAATGTATCGGAACGAACAGTAGAGGTTCGTGTGAGTAAGACATTAGAACTGTTGAGGAAACAATTGAAAGATTTTTTTATCCTTTTACTTTCAATCGGTATTCCCTAAAAAAAGTTACAAACGATGTGGAAAAAAGTTTTCGGGACGTCTTAATACTATAAAAAAGAAATAATGACAGATAAAGATCAAATACAATCTATTATAACCGCTTATCTTTCAGGAAAAGCGACAAATGAAGAGCGTCGTGAACTGGAAGATTGGGTGAGTCAATCTTCTGATAATGAACGTTGTTTTCAGGAAATGCGTAACATTTGGCAAGTAATGAATCCCGCTTTTAACCCTTCTGAGATTAACGTATTTGAAGCCAGGAAAAATATTCTTGCAAATATCGCAGCTACAAAGAGGAATATGGTTCGCAGATTGGTAGTTTATTGGCAACGTGCGGCAGCGATTCTCATTATACCTTTATTGATATTCTGCACTTATTTGTATCTGGATAAAGACAGCGGTTTGTATGATACAATAGAATATCAGGAGGTAAAGTCGCCTCATGGAACTTTCTCTGAAGTCCGTTTACCTGATGGAACCAATGTTTGGTTGAATGGCGGAAGTTCGTTGAAATATCCTTTGGTTTTCCGAAAAGGAGAACGGGATGTGTATTTGAATGGCGAAGGTTATTTTGAAGTACAGTCGGACAAGGAAAATCCTTTTATTGTAAAAACCGGTCAAGTAATCCTTAAAGCTACTGGAACGGCTTTTAATATAGAAGCCTACAATAAGGATTCTATCACTTCTGTCACAATGGTAAACGGAAAGATTGACGTTGCTTTCGGGAACTCTTCGCCTGTTGCGATGGTACCGGGAGAACGTGCCTCTTTTAACAGTCTGACAAATCGTTGCCAGATAATAAAGACAGATCCTTATAAATGGTGTGCCTGGAAGGATGGATTGATGATATTCAGGGATGATCCTCTTTCATACGTCTTTAAGCGTCTGGGGCTGACCTTCAATGTGAATATAGAACTGAAAGATTCGACTTTGGCGGATGCTCCTTACCGGGCTACTTTCGAATATGAGTCGCTGGACGAGATTTTACGATTATTACGATTAAGTGCCCCTTTATCTTTTAAACAAAATAAAAGAGTGAAGGATAAGAATAATACTTATGAAAAACAAACGATAGAAGTTTATAGAGATAAAAGGTGATTCATTCACCTTTTATTTTTTTGAAAAAAAACATTATCCTTATGTGGGAAAAAATAGCTGAAACGTCTTTTATATGATGAGAGGATATAAAACGAGTTGTTCACCCTAAAATCTAATTGCCTATGACATAAAGATGTTGTGATATATATGATTAATATGTGATTAAACAAAAAAAGGAAAGGTCTCGCACACCTTTCCTTTTGGTAGTTCAGTCATTAAAAAAGTTTTTAGTCAACCTTATTTTTCTAACTAAACAAACAAAAGTATGAATTCCATTTCGGATAAAAAAATCGAAAGGCAAAGTTTTGTCATAAAAATTTTTCGTGTTATGAGATTGTTCGTTTTATTTCTTTTTACGAGTGTAACATTGGCTATGGCAACGAATACATATTCTCAAAACGCCATCTTAAATTTACACATGGAAAATGCCACAATAGAAGATGTGATAAATAGTATTGAAAAACAGACTGGATATCATTTCCTCTACAATAAAAATATTGTGGATGTAAACCATAAAGTGACTGTATCTACAGTAGGAAAGCCTATTGCAGAAGTTCTGGACGGCCTGTTTGAAAATGCCGATATCTCTTATACCATAAGCGATAAGCACATAGTACTGAATAAGAAAGGTATATTTATGCAGGTAACTCAATCGAGGCTATAACAGGTAATGTGGTCGATATGAATGGAGAGCCGATAATCGGAGTGAATGTTGTTGAAAAAGGGACAACGAATGGTACGGTTACCGATTTGAACGGTAAGTTCTCGATTAATATCTCTCCTTCTTCCACTATTGTTGTTTCTTATATCGGTTATGTTTCTCAGGAAATTAGGGTCGGAAACAATACAAATATTGTTATCGAATTGAAGGAAGATACTCAAACACTGGATGAGGTTGTAGTAGTAGGTTACGGTACGATGCGTAAGAAAGACCTTACGGGAGCGGTTTCCCAGGTTCGTCCCGACAAATTGCTCAAAGAAGGTATTACTACGGTGCAGGATATTTTGCGTACTGGGGTTCCCGGACTGAATGTCGGAGTCAGTTCTTCTGCAAAAGGCGGAGGTTCCTTGCAGGTTCGTGGCCAGCGTTCGTTATCTGCAAATAATGATCCTTTGATTGTGGTTGATAATGTTATATTCTTTGGTGAACTATCAGAAATTAATCCTCAGGATATTGAACAGGTAGATGTTTTGAAAGACGCTTCTTCCGCAGCCGTTTTTGGTGCTAAGTCTGCAAATGGTGTTATCATTATTACTACAAAGAAAGGGAAATCAGATAAACCGAGTGTTCGTTTCGATGCTAACTGGGGGGTGACTGCCATGGGCAGACAGCGTAAAGTATATGATGCTGACGGATATTTGGACTTCCGTTCTGATTGGTTTGATAGCCAGACAGGTTTTGTTAATCCCGGAAAGTATAGACAACCTACTTCTGAAAATTTGGCAAAATATGGATTGACGCTTGATGAGTGGAGAGCGATGTCGGTCGACAAGGGCACAGATGATGAAATATGGTTAAGCCGTTTAGGATTATTCGATAAGGAAAAAGAAAACTATTTTGCAGGTAAGACCTATGATTGGTACGATGAAGCATATCGTACAGGTTTTAAGCAGGATTATAATGCCAGTATTTCCGGTCGCGGTGAGAAAATGAATTATTATTTTTCAATGGGCTATCTGGATTCAAAAGGTCAGGTTATCGGAGATGATTATAAGAGCATTCGTTCTAATTTGAAATTGGATGCAACTGTAAGTAATTTCCTGACATTAGGTGCTAATGTGAATTTTCAGGATCGTACCGATGGTAATTTGGCGGTGGCTCCCGGAGATGTTTTACAGAAAAACTCGCCATATTCTACTCCGTATGAAGATGATGGAAGTTTAGCATGGCATCCGATGGGTGAGAATCCGTTGAATATGGGTTATAACTATCGTTTTGACAAACAGTATAAAGATTTGGAACGAGGCTATACAACGTTAAATACTATTTTAACTGCAAAAGTCAAACTGCCGTTCAATATTAATTATACATTGAATTTCACTCCGCGTTTCCAATGGTATCATAATCGCTACCATGAATCTTCACAACACCCTGAGTGGAAGAGTAAACATAACGGCGCGGTAGACAGAGAACAGACGTCGCGATTTGAATGGCTGGTGAATAATACAATTAACTGGGATTATACATTCGTAGAAAAACATAAAGTGAATGTAACATTAGCGCAGGAAGCGGAAGAACATAGACGTTGGACCGATAAAATAAATGCCCGGGATTTTACTCCTACCGATGCATTGGGTTTACATTATGTAAATAGTGCCGATAAATTGAAAAGTTCTTTCTCTACTGACGATACTCACAGTACGGGTGATGCGTTGTTGGCACGTTTATTCTATGCCTATGATGATAAGTATATGACAACGTTATCTGTCCGTCGTGACGGATATTCTGCATTCGGTACATCAAATCCCAGAGCAACCTTTTGGTCGGCAGCTTTGGCCTGGACATTCACGGAAGAAGATTTCTTTACCTGGGAGCCGATGAGTCGTGGCAAATTAAGAGCTTCTTGGGGTTCGAACGGTAATCGTGGTGTCGGAATATATGATGCACTTTCTAACTTGACAACCGGATCGGGTCCTTATGCTTATATTGGTTCAAACGGTTCTTTAGAAGAAATCTCTATGTTGTATGTCAGCCGTATGGCAAATCCGAATTTGCGTTGGGAAAGAACGACCTCCTGGAACTTTGGTCTGGATTTTGGTTTCCTGAATGATCGTATCACAGGTAGTTTAGAGTACTATCAAATGCCTACAACGGACTTGGTAATGAGCCAGAGTTTGCCGAGTATTACCGGCTTCTCCAATATTACGACCAATTTAGGTGAAGTTCAAAATAAAGGTTTTGAGTTGACTTTGAATACGCTGAACATTCAAAACGAAAACTTCGAATGGAGTTCTAGCATCAATCTTTCTTTGAACAGAAATAAGATTGTTCATCTATATTATACTTTTGAAGATGTGGTGGATGAAAATGGCAATGTGATAGGACGTAAAGAAGTGGATGACCAGAAAAATAAATGGTTTATTGGTAAGGATATTAATGAAATATGGAATTATCAATACGAAGGAATCTGGCAGGTCGGCGAGGAAGAGGAAGCCGCAAAGTATAAACAAGTACCGGGAGATCCTAAATTTAAGGATGTATATGATGTTGAAAATAGAAGATATTCAAACGAAGATAAAGTATTTCAGGGTTCTACCTCTCCGCGTTTCCGCTGGTCGTTCAGAAATGATTTCACTTTTTGGAAGAATTTCAATGTGTCCGTAAACATTTATTCCAAATGGGGGCATAAAGGTTCTGAAGAATTTATAAATAGTGGGTATCAGGCTGAACGTCAGAATGTTTATCGACTGAAATATTGGACTCCTGACAATCCGACCAATAATTATGCACGTCTGGGGGCCTCGAATGTGGCCAGTGGAGGAGAGCGCATTATTGATAAATCGTTTATCCGTTTAGAAAGTATTGCTTTGGAATATAATGTTCCTAAAAAGTACTTGTCTAAATTCCATATCGGAGGTTTGCGTGTATCGGGAAGTGTCCGCAATGTTGCTTGCTGGACAAAAGAATGGCAATATAATGATCCTGAATACGGAAGTTTAGTTCCTGTTTCATTCAATTTCGGTTTAGGTGTAACTTTATAAAAAAACAGTGAAATATGAAAAATAAGAAATATATCAAACATATATTGATTGCAGCAGTATCTTCTACTGCCTTGATAATGTCGGGATGCTCTGAAGATTTTTTGAAACCGGACCCGCTTTCTTTCTATGAGCCGTCAAAGACTTTTACAACGAAAGAAGGTCTTGAATCTGCTTTGGCTACTTGTGATAAACATTTGAGAAATATGTTTTTTCACTGGGAAAATGCCGATGGAGCTCCTTTCACATCAGAATATCTCTTTTCGGAGATGGCTGTTAATGGGACAACGGATCAACCTTCAATTCCGGGTGTTGGCGTTGACCTTATCACATTGATGCAGCCTTCTGCAGCGGACAATGCTTCTACAATAAGATACGGATATTTTTGGGATCAAACCTTCTCGGGTATTAAATATGCGAATTCCATAATAACAAATATTGATAATGTAGAAGGGTTGGATCCTCAGTTACACGACGAAATGCTGGGGAGAGCTTATTTCCATAGAGCCTATAGATACTTTAATGTGGTATTTCAATTCAAAGATGTACCTTTGTTTACCAGAGAGGTTCAAGGTCCTAAATTTGATTATAAATCCACGCAACGTTCGGTTATTCTGGATATGATTACAAAAGATTTGGAGTATGCAGTCCAGCATGTACCGGAAGTAGCCGATTTAGCCGGTATGGTTAATAAAGGTACTTGCCGTCACTTGTTAATCAAATGTTATTTGGCAACAGGACAGTTTGATAAAGCTATTGCGGAAGCTGATTTATTAATTAATGATTCAGGATATTCTTTGATGACTGATAATTTCGGAACATTTATTAATCCGATGCCGGATGTTCATCCTGTTACGCGTAATGTTATTTGGGATTTGCACAGGCCTGAAAATAAAATGGCTGCTACAAACAAAGAAACAATATTCTGTATGATTAGTCGCAACGAATCAGCTTCAAGTAGCATACGTATTAAAACAATGCGTAATGCCGTTCCTTTTTGGCCGGCAGCCGGTGCTATCGGAATTATGACTCCGGATGGAAAACAAGGTATGGATATTACAACTACTTACTTTAACTATAAGAAAACTTATGGTCGTGGAGTCGCTCGTATGCGTCCGACTAATTATAATCAATATGGCTTGTGGTTGGATGATCAGACTGATTTGCGCCATAATGTTGAATCGGGTAACTGGATGGTTATGGAGAAATTTAAATACAATCATCCTAAATTATTCACGGACGGGAATCCGTATGCCGGAAAAAATATTCGTTTGTATGGTGATAACGGGGAATTGCTGTGTACTGATACTATACGAAACTGGTTCAACTGGCCTCATTACAAAACTTGGGTAGAAGATCCTAATTATGAAACAAGTAATAGTTATGAAGGAGGTGAAGCTGATTGGTATATGTTCCGTCTGGCAGAAACATATCTTTTGAGAGCAGAAGCCTATATGTGGAAAGGTGATGCGGCTAAAGCGGCTGAAGATGTTAATGTAATCCGTAAAAGATCCCATTGCTCAAAACTCTTTACAGCCGGCGAAATGAATATGGGAGTTGTCATGGACGAAAGGGCGCGTGAACTGTATCTGGAAGAATGGCGTCATACAGAATTAAGCCGCGTATCTTACATTTTTGCATTGACCGGACAAACGGATGAATTTGGACAGACGTATACAGAAGAAACATTATCTGATAATAGCTATTGGTGGCAACGAGTTTCTAAATACAATAATTTCTATAACTCAGGTATAAAAACACGTTCCGGTGTGGAATATACGATTGCTCCTTATCATATCTTTTATCCGATACCTCAAGGAACTATTGATGCAAACAGAGAAGGACGTATTAACCAGAATAAGGGATATGCCGGTTATGAATACAATGTTGCTCCGTTTGATAACTTAGAAGAGGCTATGGCGGCAGAAACAGAATATAGCAATTAATCGTATGATTTAATTGGATAGAAATGATATTCGGGAGCATGTATTTTAAGTATATTTGCTCCCGAATCATATTGGATAATCTTAAATAAAAGTATAGATGAAAAAAGTTTTATTTACTGTCTTCTGCTATCTCTTTATTGCAGGAGTAGCGGTAGGAAAGAATAAACAGAATGACCGGGAGCTTATCGACCGGGTTGCCGGCTGGCAAATAGACAACTTCGCTAAAGTTAAACATAAGAATCTCGATTGGACAAACGGCGCCCTTTATCGTGGCATGATTGAATGGGCTGACTATACCAATGACAAAAAGTATTATGATTTCCTGATGGGAATAGGTCAAAAGAATTCCTGGGATTTTTTGCCAAGAGTGTATCATGCGGATGATCTTTGTGTGGCACAAATGTATGTCGGTATGTATCGGAAATATAAAGATCCTGCAATGATCGACAATGTCCGGAAAAGATTGGATCAGATAGTATGGTATCCTTCGGACGAGCCTTTGTGGACTGCCGAGAAAGTCGCTAATAAACGTTGGTGGTGGTGTGACGCACTTTTCATGGCTCCGCCCGTATTTGTGGAAATGTATAATCTGACCAAGGATGAAAAATATCTTCAGTATATGGACCGTGAATACAAACTGACAACCGACTCTTTATTCAGTAAGGATGACGGACTGTATTTCAGGGACAAGAACTATCTGGGTAAAAAAGAGAAAAACGGTTCAAAAGTATTCTGGGGACGTGGTAATGGATGGGTTTTCGGAGGATTGGCACTTATACTGGAACATCTTCCCAAAGATCATTATACATATAATTATTATTTGAATATTTATAAAGAAATGGCTGCCGCTGTTATCCGTTGTCAGGATAAGAAAGGCTCATGGCACGCCAGTATGTATGACCATAAAGCTTATCCACAGGCAGAAAATAGCGCTTCCGGCTTTTTTGTCTATGGTTTGGCTTGGGGGATAAATAATAATATACTGGAAGGCAAGGATTATAAGAATGCTGTCGTAAAAGGATGGAAGGCTCTAAAAAGTTATGTCAATGAAGAAGGAAAACTCGGTTCTGTCCAACCGATAGCGGCAGCTCCTCAGGATGTTACATCTGATATGACTGAAGTTTATGGTGTGGGAGCATTTCTGTTGGCAGGAAAGGAAATGTTGAAATTTAATAACGAAAAATAGAAGAAATGAAATCGAAAATAATAATAGGGCTCCTTTTATATTTAGTTATATTTACTATTCCCGAAGGTCAAGCCCAATCGACAGGGAAAGATGCTAGAAAATATTGGGTGGAGACAATGTTGCAGATTGTAAGACCTGTATATGTAAATCTGAGTGAGAATACATTAAGGAAAAACATGCCGGTCGAGATGTATCATGAAAGACAGCGGGCTGGTGTAACTCATCTGGAAGCGTTGGGACGTTCATTCTGTGGTATTGCTCCCTGGTTAAATTTGCCGGATGATAATACGGATGAAGGACAACAACGGAAAGAGTTTCGTGCATTGGTCATAAGAGCAATAAAGAATGCGATGGATCCGGCTTCGCCCGATTACCTCGTTTTGATGGGCCGGGTGGACAGCCGTTGGTCGATGCCGCCTTTTTTGCTCAAGGTTTATTGCGAAGCGAAGAAGGAATATGGTTACAGCTGGATGATGTAACCCGGAAGAGAATCATAGAGAATTTTATATCTTCCAGAAAAATCAAACCGGGTGAAAGTAATTGGCTGATGTTCTCCGCTACGATAGAAGCAGCTTTACTTCATTTTACCGGAGAATGTGAAATGGGACCGATTGAATATGCCTTGAAGAAACATAAAGAATGGTATAAAGGGGACGGTTGGTATGGAGATGGTCCTAATTTCCATTTTGATTATTATAACAGCTATGTAATCCAACCGATGTTGATGGATGTTCTGGAAGTATTGCGTGAGAAGAATATGGATCCGGAAAACTTCTATGACGTACAACGGAAGAGGCTGATAAGATATGCAGAACAACAGGAAAAAATGATATCACCGGAAGGTACTTATCCCATTATCGGTCGATCGGTTGCTTATCGTTTTGGTGCATTCCAGGCGCTTTCGCAGGTTGCATTAAGAAAAGAACTTCCGCTCTATATTGCACCAGGACAGGTTCGTTGTGCTCTTACTGCTGTGATGAAACGCCAGCTTATTCCTGGGACATTTGATGAAAACGGGTGGTTGACACTTGGTGTTTGCGGCCATCAGCCGGAACTTGCCGATAGCTATGTCTCTACCGGTAGCACGTATTTATGTGCATTTGTCTTCTTGCCTTTAGGTTTACCGGCAGATGATCTTTTTTGGTCTCAGCCTTCGGCAGAATGGTCGTCGCAGAGAATATGGTCGGGCAAATCGATGCGGCGTGACGGCGCAATTAAATAGAATCAAGTTTTAGAAGGATAATGAAGTTGCAGGAAAAGTCTGTGTGTTATTTACAGACTTTTCCTATAGCTTCATTTTTTTTGTGAATACTTTTTCATACATTGCACAATTAAAAGATAAACAGAGCAATAGTATTATGAAGAAGTTATTTTTATTTGTGTTTTTATTCTGGACCCTTGTTTGTGGCGGAACTCTTTCTGCTCAAAACCGTTGGTCGATCAATCCCGACGGCAGTATCTCCTGGGATGTCAAAGACTGTATCCCTCATTATGACCATATTGAGATGAGCGGGCTGAAAGTTTCGACTGTGCTCCGTTACGGGGTGAATGCGGACGGCTCTTTTGAACTGAATAAAAGTATGGTTTGGCCCATGTTGCGTACTATCCCGAACAATACACATGCTAGCCTGATGCGCCGTTTTGCCTGGAATGCAACGGACATGGTGTCGGTGAACGGACAATCGTTATCCGGAGAAAAGGTGAATAAGATTACGCTGGATGGAAAAATGACGGTAGAGAGTACTATCGGATTATCGCGTAATGCAAAGGCTGAACTGACACGCATCATTTTCCCGGCGGTGGCGAAACCGGCCATTTATGAAAAGTATATCCTTCGGAATACAGGCAGTTCGCCTCTTATGGTGGAAGTCCCCGAATCGCGTGCCATGATTAACACAGACCCGGAAAAAGGAGTGGACGGCAGTTATAAATTAGTCTCGGAAATTATCGGGGCAGCGACCAAGCTGCTTCAGCCGAAAGAAGAACTTGTTTTCTATGCTGCCATCACCGGCTATAAAAACGGTGAAGCAGAATTGAAACCCGATGTGGAAAAAGAACTTCAGGAGCGGAAAGAACTGATTGCAGGCTTTTGGGATAACCTGATTCTCGAAACACCGGACCCTGTTGTCAATACCATGTTTGCCTTTGCCAAAATACGTGGTGCTGAAAGTATTTACGATACTAAAGGCGGATTGATGCACGGCCCTGGCGGTGAGTCGTATTATGCCGCTATCTGGGCAAACGACCAGGCGGAATATATCAATCCCTTCTTCCCTTATCTCGGATATGAAGCCGGAAATGGCTCGGCCCTTAATTCGTTTAAACATTTTGCCCGTTTCATGAATCCGGAGTACAAAAAGATACCGAGTTCAATCATCGCAGAAGGTATTGATGTCTGGGGTGGGGCCGGCGATCGTGGTGATGCGGCAATGGTCGCTTACGGAGCTTCCCGTTATGCCCTGGCAAGAGGTGACAAGGCGGAAGCCGAAGAGTTGTGGCCTCTGATTGAATGGTGTCTGGAGTATTGCCATCGTAACCTGAATGATAAAGGTGTGGTTGCCTCTGATTCGGATGAACTGGAAGGACGTTTTCCTGCCGGAAAAGCCAATCTTTGTACCTCTTCATTGTATTACGATGCGTTGCGTTCGGCTGTCTATCTGGGAAAAGATTTGAAGAAGCCTTTTTCTGTATTGAGTGCTTATGAAAAACAGGCAAGAGACCTTCGGGAAAATATGGAAAACTATTTCGGAGCCAAAGTCGAAGGTTTTGACACGTATCAATATTATGAAGGAAACGATATCCTCCGTTCCTGGATTTGTATTCCTCTGACTGTTGGAATCTTTGACCGCAAAGAAGGTACGATTAATGCCCTGTTCTCTCCCCGCCTGTGGACGGAAAACGGTTTGTTGACCCAGGCAGGAAGTGAAACATTTTGGGACCGTTCCACCCTTTATGCTTTAAGAGGCGTATATGCCTGTGGGGCAACCGAGAAGGCAACAGAATATCTGAAATTCTATTCCAATCAACGTCTGTTAGGCGAGCACGTACCTTATGCTATCGAAGCCTGGCCGGAAGGAAGTCAGCGCCATCTTTCCGCAGAAAGCGGATTATATGGGCGTATCATCACAGAAGGAATGTTTGGCATCCGTCCGACAGGACTGAAATCCTTCACTTTTACTCCCCGTTTGCCGTCGGAATGGAACAGTATGAACCTGCGTAAAATAAAAGCATTCGATACAACATTCGATATCGAAGTGCTCCGTGAGAATGGAAAACAGTTAGTTACTGTCAAATCCGAGGGAAAGACACTATTACATAAAGCCATAAAAGAAGGAGAAATCGTTTCTGTTAAACTTGACTGATTACTAATTCATTACAGTTTCCTCGTAGTTCCCTGCTTTGGATACTGGCGTTCCCTGCCTGGGAAACTACAATTCCCTGGGCAGGGAACTCTGATTTCCTCCCGAGGAAACTTCGGCTTCTTGGGAGGAAATTGTATTTATCTCCCTGTTTGTTCCATTGCAGAACCACACTATTGTTTGGGTGCAGCCTTGATCTTTGCCTACTTTTCTGTCAAGAGAAAAGTAGGTCTCCCTTACCTGTTGATAACTTTTTTGTACTTTTCTCATATATTTCTTGGAAGGTAATTTGATAAATGTTTAATTTTACCCACAAATATAGTAAAGTGCCCGTTGCCAACGAAGTAGGGTACTTTTGTTTAAGGGAAAGTTTAACGTGTAAAACAGAAAATGGAAGAGAAAGAGACTAGCTATCATGTACCGGTGATGCTCGATGAAAGCGTGAAAGGCCTGAATATTCAAGAAGGGGGTATCTACGTGGATGTGACCTTCGGAGGAGGTGGACATTCACGCGAAATCCTGAAACGGATGGATAGCGATGGCGAACTTTACGGATTTGACCAGGATGCCGACGCCGAACATAATATTCCTGACGACTCCCGTTTTGTGTTTGTTCGTAGTAATTTCCGTTATTTGTATAATTTTATGCGTTATCACGGCGTAGACGGCGAAGTGGACGGGCTATTGGCCGACCTGGGCGTTTCCTCCCATCATTTCGATGATAAAGACCGTGGTTTCTCTTTCCGTTTCGACGGAGCGCTGGATATGCGTATGAACACCCGTGCCGGCCAGACGGCTGCCGATATCGTAAACAACTATACGGAAGAAGCATTGGCCGACGTCTTTTACCTTTACGGCGAACTGAAAGTTGCCCGCAGGCTGGCCTCATTGATTGTCCGGACACGTGAAAACAAAAAGATAGAAACAATCGGAGACTTTCTGGAACTGGTTAAACCCTTTACCGGAAAAGACAAAGAGAAAAAGTTCCTGGCACAGGCATTCCAGGCCCTTCGTATTGAAGTGAACGACGAAATGCGTGCCCTGAAAGAAATGCTGCAACAAACCCTCCAGGTCTTAAAGCCCGGCGGACGTTTGGTTGTAATCACTTACCACTCTCTGGAAGACAGGTTGGTAAAGAACTTCCTGAAAACAGGAAATTTTGAAGGAAAAAGCGAACAAGACTTTTTCGGAAACGTACAAACGCCATTTCGTATGGTAAATAATAAAGTAATTGTGCCTTCCGACGAGGAGATTGAAAGAAATCCCCGGTCGAGAAGTGCCAAATTAAGAATAGCGGAGAAGAAAGGAAAAAAAGAGAATTGAAAATTATACGAACGCGAAGCTAATTTTCAATTCTTAATTTTCAATTTTCAATTAAAAAGGGAGTTATGGAGGAAAAACAACAACGTAAAAAGTCAAAGAAAAAAGAGAAACGTCTTTCTCTTTTGTATGTGCTGGGCGGTGGTATCCTGAACGAGGATTTTATCGTTAAACACACAAGAATGATTGTGCTTGTTGTGATAATGATATTTTTCTTCATCGGCAACCGCTACACCTGCATGCAGAAACTAAGGGAGATCGACCGCCTGCAACAACGTTTGCGCGACATTCGTTTCGAGGCATTGTCTATTTCATCGGAACTGACGGGCAACAGCCGTCAGTCGCAAGTAGAATTATTGATTGAAGAACAAGGTATTGAACTGGAAGGAGCCAAAACTCCGCCGTATGAATTATACAAATAAATATGGCAGAAGAGAATGAACCAATAGAAATCGCCCCGAAAAGTAACCGTATATTATTCTGTTACTTTCTTGTCGTGCTATTATTGGGGCTTATAGCAGTGGGCATATTGCTTCGCACGTTTGATACAGCTTTTGTGGAGAAGGAGAAATGGGAGAAGGTGGCCGAAAGCCAGAAACGCCCGAACCGTACGATATTACCCGGACGTGGGAACATCTATTCTTCTGATGGAAAGTTGATGGCTACCAGTGTGCCTCGTTATTATACCTATATTGACTTCCGTGCTGACGGATTTTCTGTCGATACGTTCCTGAGTTCGAAGGTGAACGGGGTGGATTCGCTGTCCGTTTATCTGTCACGTAAATTCAAGAACCGTACGCCGGCCGGATATAAGGCGCATCTGCTTCGCGGGCTGAAAAGCAAAAGCCGCCAGTATCCCGTTTATGAGGGGCGTGCTTCTTATACCGATCTGAAAGAGATGAAGAAATACCCGTTCCTCCGGCTGAGCCGTTATAAGAGCGGATTCTATACGAAGGAAATGGTGCAGCGCCAGAAACCCTTTGGGACACTGGCTTCCCGTACTATCGGAGATATTTACGGTGAGATTGAAGCCGGAGGTGTGACCAAGGGAAAGAACGGGTTGGAGTTGCAGTACGACTCTTTGCTTCGGGGTGAACCCGGGGTGAGTTCGGTTCGTCGTGTTGGTGGCGGATGGACGAATGTGGTCGAGATAGAACCGGTCGATGGTATGGATATCCGTACTACGATTGATATCAATATTCAGGATATAACCGAGAAGTCATTGGTCGATATGTTGAAGAAGATTGACGCCGAATCCGGAACAGCCGTTGTCATGGAAGTGGCGACAGGCGAGGTGAAGGCGATCACCAATATGGGCCGTATCCGTGAAGGTGCTTATGCCGAAACCAAGAACCATGCAGTAGCGGATGAGATAGAGCCGGGTTCGACCTTCAAAGTCGCCTCTATGATGGTGGCATTGGAAGACGGAATCTGCCAGCCAAGCGATACGGTAGATGTGGGTAAAGGTATTTATATGTATAAAGGTGCCCGTATGACCGACCATAATATGAATAAAGGCGGTTACGGTCGTATCTCGGCAGAACAGGCTATCTGGTATTCTTCGAATATCGGTGTGGCGAAGATTATTCTGAAAGGGTACGAAAAGAACCCGACTAAATATGTGGAAGGTTTGTATAAGCTGGGCCTGACTATCCCGCTGAACCTGGAAATCCCGGGAGCCGGACGTGCCAAAATACGTATGCCGAACGATACCGCCTTGTACTGGTCGAAGACAACATTGCCCTGGATGTCTTTCGGATATGAAACGCAGATACCGCCTATCTATACGCTGACATTCTTTAATGCCATTGCAAACGGTGGAAAGATGGTGCGCCCGATGTTCACCAAAGAGATTATGCACAACGGAAAGACGGTGCAGAGTTTCTCGACAGAGGTGTTGAAATCTTCCATCTGCTCGGATAACACACTGGCGATTATCAAAGATATGTTGCTGGGCGTAGTAGAGAAAGGAACCGGTAAAGCCGTTCATTCGGATATCATCCGTATAGCTGGAAAGACAGGTACGGCGCAGATTGCTTCGGGCGGTGTTTACCGTACAAGCGGGCACCAGGTTGCTTTTTGCGGATATTTCCCGGCCGATGAGCCGAAATATTCCTGCATTGTCGTTATCCGCCGTCCGCGTATCGGTTATCCGTCCGGTGGAACGATGTCCGGGGGCGTGGTAAAAGCCATTGCCGAGAAAGTATATGCCAGCCATATGTCGTTTGATGTGCGTGATATGGAGCGCGATTCATTAGCCGTGATATTGCCGGCAGCAAAGAACGGGAATCTGGAGGCACTGGAAAATGTATTGGATAAACTCGATGTCAATGTAAATACAGACAGTCTGGAGACGAAATGGGTTGTCGCAAAGCGTGAAGATGGCGAAGAAGAACTTCATCTGCGTGACCTGGCAATCCGTGAAGGCCTCGTGCCGAATGTGATCGGGATGGGCGCTAAAGATGCGGTTTTCCTGCTTGAAAGTGCCGGTTTGCGGGTAGTATTGGATGGAATGGGACGTGTTTCCGCCCAGTCGATGGGAGCAGGCACACGAATTGCCAAAGGACAGTCCATCCGTTTAACATTAAAATAAATAGAGGGAGAGGTTTCCGGACCTCTCCGTAAACAGATAGAATATGGAACTGAAGAAATTGATTCATGCGTTGGATGTACTGGAAGTCGTTGGAACAGATGATGTAAAAATCGCAGGTATCCAGTCTGATTCCCGTAAGGTGGAAGACGGCTTTTTGTTCGTGGCGGTAAGAGGCACGGCAGTCGACGGTCACGCTTATATTGACGGGGCCATAGCCAAAGGTGCCGTAGCGGTAGTCTGCGAGGAAATTCCATCCCTTTCGGAAGAAAATGGAAATCCTTCCGGGAGAAATGTCATTTTCATCCGGGTGAAAGATTCGGCAGATGCATTGGGTAAGTTGGTTTCGACCTGGTATGACAATCCTTCGGATAAATTGACGCTGGTGGGCGTTACCGGAACGAACGGCAAGACGACTATCGCTACCTTATTATATGAAATGTTCCGTAAGATGGGACATAAGGTTGGCTTGCTTTCAACCGTATGTAATTATATCGACGGTGAAGCGATCCCGACCGATCATACGACACCCGACCCGATCACCCTTCATAGCCTGATGACACGGATGGTGGAAGCCGGATGCGAATATGCTTTTATGGAAGTCAGTTCCCATTCGATCGACCAGAAACGTATCAGTGGTCTTTCGTTCGACGGTGGTATCTTTACCAACCTGACACGCGACCATCTGGATTATCATAAAACAGTGGAGAATTATCTGAAAGCCAAGAAGAAATTCTTCGACAACCTGCCAACCGGCGCTTTCGCACTGACGAATGCCGACGACAAATCAGGTCTGGTAATGCTTCAGAATACGGCAGCAAAGAAGCTGACCTATTCATTGCGTACATTGGCAGACTTCAAAGGAAAGATTCTTGAATCGCACTTTGAAGGAACTGAGATGATTATTAACGGCCGTGAGGTGGTTGTTCATTTCGTAGGCCGATTCAATGCCTACAACCTGCTGGCTGTTTACGGGGCTGCCGTTTCTTTGGGCAAAGATCCGGAAGAGACGCTGATTGTGTTAAGCACGCTTCATTCGGTTTCCGGTCGTTTTGAAACGATACAGTCTCCGAAGGGTTATACGGCAATTGTCGACTATGCCCATACGCCGGATGCCTTGACGAATGTGTTGAACGGTATCGATGAGGTGCTGAATGGCAGAGGCCGCATCATCACCGTAGTGGGTGCCGGAGGAAACCGTGACAAAGGCAAACGCCCGTTGATGGCAAAGGAAGCCGCCAAGCTGAGCGACCAGGTCATCCTGACTTCCGATAACCCCCGTTTTGAGGAACCGGACGATATCATCAACGATATGGTGGCCGGACTAAGCAAGGCGGATATGGAACGTACGCTCTGTATCACCGACCGTATGCAAGCCATCAAAACGGCAGCCATGCTGGCGAAGAAAGGCGATGTGATCCTTGTAGCCGGCAAGGGACACGAAGATTATCAGGAAGTAAAAGGTGTGAAACATCATTTTGACGACCGCGAAGTAATAAGAAATATATTTAATAGTTGACAGTTGACAGATGATAGTTGACAGTTAAATGTTCATCACAAATAACTGTCAACTGTCACTTGTCAACTGTCAACTGAAAACGAAGTTTTTATGTTGTATTATCTTTTTAATTATCTGGATCAGCTGGATCTCCCTGGGGCGGGGATGTTTAAGTATGTATCATTCCGTTCCGGACTGGCGTTGATCCTCTCTTTGTTCATCTCGACAGCGATCGGCCGCCGGATCATCGATCGTTTGCAGTTATTGCAGATCGGTGAAACTGTGCGTAACCTCGGACTGGAAGGGCAGATGAGTAAGAAAGGTACGCCGACAATGGGAGGTATCATTATTATCATTGCCATTTTGATCCCGACATTGCTTTGCGCCAAGCTGAACAATATTTACGTAATCCTGATGATGGTGACGACCGTCTGGCTGGGTGCTCTCGGTTTTGCTGACGATTATATCAAAGTCTTCCGCAAGAATAAGGAAGGGATGCACGGCAAGTTCAAGATCGTCGGACAGATCGGTCTGGGACTGATTGTCGGACTGGTGTTGTTTATGAGTCCGGATGTCGTAATTAAAGAGAATATGGAGGTGCGCCATGATAATGTGATTGAAGAAGTACATTATCATACGGTGGAAACAAAGTCGACCAAGACGACGATCCCGTTCCTGAAGAATAATAACTTTGATTACGCCCAACTGGTCAGCTGGGCGGGCGATTATAAGGAAGAAGCAGCGTGGCTGGTATTCGTGCTGATGACTATCTTTGTGGTGACAGCCGTTTCAAACGGGGCGAACCTGACCGACGGGTTGGACGGACTGGCTGCCGGAAGTTCTGCGATTATTGGGGTTGCTCTGGGGATATTGGCTTATATGTCGTCTCACTTCGAGTTTGCTTCCTTCTTGAATATCATGTTTATTCCGGGGGCGGAAGAACTGGTGGTCTTTGCTGCTGCCTTTATCGGGGCGACAGTCGGTTTCCTGTGGTATAATTCATATCCGGCACAGGTATTTATGGGCGACACGGGTAGTTTGACGTTGGGAGGTATTATAGCAGTGTTTGCCATAATTATCCGTAAAGAGTTGCTTATCCCGATTCTTTGTGGTATTTTTCTTGCTGAAAGTATTTCGGTGATGGCACAGGTTGCTTACTTTAAATATACAAAGAAGAAGTATGGCGAAGGTCGTCGCATATTTAAAATGACGCCATTGCATCATCATTTCCAGAAAGCAGGGAATGCAGGAATACAGGCGTTGATACAAAAACCGTTCAATGTAGTGCCCGAATCGAAGATCGTGGTGCGCTTCTGGTTGATCGGTATTATTCTGGCGGTTATTACGATCGTCACATTGAAGATGAGATAATAAATATATATAAACGTGGAAAGAATTGTTGTATTAGGGGGAGGAGAAAGCGGTGCAGGTGCTGCCGTGTTGGCGAAAGCGAAAGGATTTGACGTGTTCGTTTCCGACTTTTCGTCTATCAAACCCAAGTATAAGGAGATGCTGGACACCCACGGAATCCGTTGGGAAGAGGGACAGCATACTGAAGCCGACATTCTGAATGCCGACGAGATCATCAAGAGCCCGGGAATACCCGACAAGGCTCCGATCATCCAAAAGCTGAAAGCGCAGGGGACGCATATCATCTCCGAGATCGAATTTGCCGGACGATACACCGACTCGAAAATGGTCTGTATCACCGGTAGCAATGGGAAAACAACGACCACCATGCTGACCTACCACATCCTGAAAGAAGCCGGACTGGACGTCGGGTTGGCAGGAAACGTCGGTAACAGCCTGGCCTTACAGGTCGCAGAAGAACCGCATGCGGTCTATGTCATCGAACTGAGTAGTTTCCAGTTGGATAACATGTACGACTTCAAAGCGGATATAGCTATCTTGCTGAATATAACGCCCGATCATCTGGACCGTTATAATTACGAGATGCAGAATTATGTGGACGCCAAGTTCCGCATCATTCAGAACCAGACGTCTGAAGATGCATTCATCTTCTGGAACGACGACCCGATCATTGCCCGCGAGATCGCTAAGCACCATCCTGCGGCTACTCTTTACCCATTCGCCGAAACATATGAAGACGGCGTGAAGGGATATACGGATAATAAGCAAATAGTAATTGAAACCTCAAACGGAACATTTACAATGGATCAGGACTTATTAGCATTAACGGGTACACATAACCTGTACAATTCGTTGGCTTCGGGTATCGCCTCCAAGGTGGTCGATATCCACGATGAGAATATACGGGCTTCACTGAGTGACTTTACCGGGGTGGAACACCGCCTGGAAAAGGTTGCCCGTGTACGCGGAGTAGATTATATCAACGATTCGAAAGCAACAAACGTAAACTCTTGCTGGTATGCCTTGCAAAGTATGACTACCAAGCTGGTACTGATACTGGGCGGGACAGACAAGGGTAACGACTACTCCGAGATTGAAGAACTTGTGAAACAGAAAGTACGTGCCTTGATCTTCCTGGGTGTCGACAATGCCAAGCTACATGCCTTTTTCGATGGGAAAGTAGCGCAGATAGAAGATGCCCGCTCGATGGAAGAAGCGGTAAACAAAGCGTATAAAATGGCAGAAAAGGGAGATACGGTCTTGTTATCCCCGTGTTGCGCCAGCTTCGACCTCTTCAAGAGTTACGAAGACCGCGGCGACCAGTTCAAGGCCTGCGTGCGCAGTCTTTAATTTCCGGTTGTCGGAATAACGCTTTTCCGATGGTCGGAACAGTGCTCTTCCGATGGGTGGAACAACACTCTTCTGATGGTCGGAACAGTACTCTTCCGGTCATCGGAAATATAAATATCGGGAATCCGGAGATTGCCGTAGTTTTAATTTGAATAAAAGACAAGTATAGAATGGATCTGGCAAGTAAATTATTTAAGGGCGACCGGGTGATATGGATCATCTTCATGTTCCTGTGCCTGATTTCGGTTGTTGAGGTGTTCAGTGCCACGAGTACGATTGCCTACAAGAACGCGAATCATTGGGCGCCGATCGTTCGTCATGCCACTTTCCTGCTGGGCGGGTTTGTGCTGGTTTTGCTGTTGCACAATGTCCCGTGCCGGTTCTTTCCGGCGTTTATATTGTTGCTGCCCGTCTCGGTGCTGATGTTGCTTGTCACGCCCTTTGTCGGGATCAATGCTAACGATGCACACCGCTGGCTGGAGATATTCGGCATACAGTTCCAGCCTTCGGAGTTTGCCAAGCTGGCCTCCATTGTGTTTATCGCCTTCCTGCTCAGTAAGCGGAGCAGGTTTACCGACGACCAGATATTCAAATACATACTGATCGGGGTGGGGGTGACCTGTGTGTTGATTCTTCCGGAAACTTCTCGACGGCGTTTATGCTGTTCGGGGTCTGTTTCCTGATGATGTTCATCGGCCAGTTGCCATTGATGAAGTTGGGGAAGCTGGCGGGTGTCCTGATATTGGCACTTATCCTCTTCGTTGTCTTGCTGCGGTTTACGCCGGCTGGGGTGACCCAATATTTGCCGGACCGTTTCAGCACTTGGCAGGGACGTTTGGAGCGTTTCTTCGACGGGCATGAATCGGATACCGACGAGAACGGAGTCTATAAGATTACCGACGATAATTACCAGGTCTCCCATGCAAAGATCGCGATTGCACGCGGAGGGGTGTTCGGACAGTTGCCCGGTCATGGTCAGCAGAGGGATTTTCTTCCGCAGGCCTATTCCGACTTTATTTATGCGATCATTATTGAAGAATTGGGTGTGGTAGGCGGTGTATTCGTGCTGATGCTTTATATCATGTTATTGGTGCGAGTCGGGATGATTGCGCGAAAGTGCGAGAAAGCCTTTCCCAAATACCTGGTGCTCGGGTGCGGCCTGTTGGTCGTCGTGCAGGCGCTTGCCAATATGGCGGTGGCCGTCAACCTGATACCGGTAACCGGCCAGCCGATGCCGTTGGTCAGCCGTGGTGGTACTTCGACGGTGATATCCTGTATTTATTTCGGGATCATCCTGAGTGTAAGCCGTTTTGGAGCCAATATGGGTAATGAGGAAGATGAACTTCCGGAAGAAGATGAAACCGAAGGCGCCGGTGCAGCCCCAGCCATCACGGAGGAAGAAATCTCCAACTGGGTGCCCGACACACAGCCTGAGACAGAAGAAGTAGTAACAGAGACAAAATCAAGAGAATGAAGGAACAGTACCGTATAATAATAAGTGGTGGCGGAACCGGAGGACATATCTTCCCGGCTATCTCCATTGCCAATACTTTCAGGAAACGTTTCCTGATGCGGAAATCTTATTTGTAGGTGCGGAAGACCGGATGGAAATGGAAAAGGTTCCGGCCGCCGGCTATGAAATAGTAGGTTTACCGGTGAGCGGTTTCGACCGTGCCCACCTGCTCAACAATATAAAAGTGCTCAACCGTCTGCGTAAAAGCCTCGGACTGGCGAAGAAGACGATCCGCGAGTTTCGTCCGGACATTGCTGTGGGAGTGGGCGGCTATGCCAGCGGCCCGACATTGTGGATGGCGGCTTCGCTGGGCATTCCGACCCTGATACAGGAGCAAAACTCTTATGCCGGAGTAACCAATAAGTTGCTGGCAAAGAAGACCTCGAAGATATGTGTCGCCTACGACGGTATGGAGAAGTTCTTTCCAGCCGACAAGATTGTGATTACCGGAAACCCTGTCCGCAAGGACCTGGAAGAAGCGACCGACAAGAAAGAGGAAGCGCTGGCTTTCTTTGGTCTTTCTCTGGAAAAGAAAACGATACTGGTAGTCGGCGGTAGCTTGGGAGCCCGCACGATCAATCGCAGCATACAGGGCGACTTGGATAAATTGTTCGCTTCCGACGTGCAGGTGATTTGGCAGACGGGGCGTTATTATTACAGCGAAGCCACCAAGCATTTGAAAGCCTATCGCGGCATGCCCATCTGGTGCTCCGACTTTATCACCCGTATGGATTATGCCTATTCGGCTGCCGACCTGATCATCTCCCGTGCCGGAGCAAGTTCTATTTCTGAACTTTGCCTGTTGAAGAAACCTGTCATCCTGGTTCCTTCCCCCAACGTGGCGGAAGATCATCAGACGAAGAATGCCATGGCTTTGGTAAACAAAGATGCAGCGATCATGGTTTCAGATAAAGATGCTGAACAGCAACTGGTAACGAAAGCCCTGGAGGTTATCCACGATGACAAACGTCTGGCTCAGTTGAGCAGTAATATCGAACAGTTGGCCCAGCATCAGAGTGCAGACCGTATTGTTGACGAGATAGTAAAGATTATAGAGAAGAAATAAAGAAAACGATATGAATATAAATACGATAACGGCCGTTTATTTTGTCGGAGCCGGAGGAATCGGGATGAGTGCCCTGATCCGTTACTTTCTTTCAAAAGGAAAACAAGTAGCCGGATATGATAAGACTTCGTCCGACCTGACTGCGCAGTTGAACCGTGAAGGTGCCGTTATTCATTACGAAGATAATATCTCCTTGATACCGGATGCTTTTAAGGACCCGGCTAAGACTTTGGTTGTCTATACGCCCGCCGTTCCCGAGACGCATACGGAGCTGGCCTGGTTTCGTCAGAACGGTTTCGAGATCATGAAACGCGCCCGTGTCTTAGGCGAAATCACCAATTGTTCGCGTGGACTTTGCATTGCCGGAACACATGGTAAGACAACGACCTCTTCCATGCTTGCCCACCTGCTGAAACAATCACATGTCGATTGCAATGCTTTTCTGGGAGGTATCCTGAAGAACTATGACAGTAACCTGATGTTGTCCGATAAAAGTGACCTGACCGTGATCGAGGCAGACGAGTTCGACCGCTCTTTTCACTGGCTGACACCCTATATGGCTGTCATCACTGCCGCCGACCCGGACCATCTGGATATCTACGGCACGGCAGAAGCCTATCGTGAAAGTTTCGAACATTTCACCTCGCTGATCCGTCCCGACGGTTGCCTGCTCATGAAGAAAGGTATCAACGTAACGCCCCGGCTGAAAGAGGGGGTGAAACTCTATACTTATACCGGAGCAGAAGAAGCCGATTTCTATGCTGAAAACATCCGTATCGGAAACGGTGAGATCCACTTTGACTTCGTTGGCCCGGATATCCGTATTGCCGACATTCAACTGGGTGTTCCTGTTAAAGTAAATATAGAGAATGGGGTTGCCGCTATTGCTCTTGCCTGGCTGAACGGCGTGACTCCGGAAGAAATAAGAAAAGGCATGGCTTCCTTTGCTGGTCCGAAACGCCGTTTCGACTTCCATCTGAAGAAAGATGCTATCGTCCTGATCGACGATTATGCCCATCATCCGGCTGAACTGGCTGCCAGTATCCAATCTGTGAAGGAACTTTATGCCGGACGCAAGGTAACGGGTATCTTCCAGCCGCATCTGTATACCCGGACACGCGACTTTGCTCCCGACTTTGCCGCCAGCCTGTCGTTGTTGGACGAACTGATCCTGCTGGATATTTATCCTGCACGTGAAGAGCCTATTCCGGGGGTGACTTCGGAAATCATATTCGATGCTGTCACCATCCCAGCCAAGAAGCTGATTCGTAAAAGCGAACTGCTCGACCTGGTGGAGAAGGAGGCAAATACGTTTGAGGTTGTATTGATGGTTGGAGCCGGCGACATCGACCGGCTGATCGAACCTGTTAAACAAATATTGGATAAGAAATTGTGATTCGTATAGTTTCCATAGTAGTCGCTACACTGTTGTTTTGTTACATCGTGTTTGTATCCTTCTTCTTCCGTGAAATGAGGCAGGATAAGGTATGCCAGGACCTCAGGTCGTGGTGAAAGACAGTCTCGACAAACATTTTGTAAGCGAAAGCGATCTGGTGACGATCCTTAAAAAGGCTGATCTGAACCCGATCAAGAAGCCTATGGATGCAATCAACACCGACAGGATAGAAACCGAACTTAAAAAAAACGAAATGATTGCCCGTATCGAAGCCTATAAGACACCTTCGGGGATCGTAAAGCTTGAAGTTGAGCAAAAAATACCTATCTTGCGTGTGATTAGCTCCCGGGGAAACTTCTACGTGGATAACCTCGGCACTACGATGCCGGTCAGTTTCCGTTACGTCGCCGATGTCCCTTTGGTAAGTGGATATGTCGAAAAAGAGCTGGCGGTAACCGACTTATACAAATTTGCATTATTTTTGCAGGAGAATGAGTTCTGGAATAATCAGATAGAACAGATTTATGTTCATCCTGACAACGAAGTGGAACTGATTCCCCGGGTGGGGAACCACCGTATTGTACTGGGTACTTTCGACGATTTCCAGGAAAAGCTGGATAATCTCCGGCTCTTCTATGACAAGGTCATACCGAAAGTCGGTTGGGAGAAATACAGTATAATAAATTTAAAATACAAAGATCAGATTGTTTGTACTAAAAGATAGATGATATGGCATACACAGACTTTATAGCAGCCATCGACCTTGGCTCTTCTCACATGGTCGGTATGGTAGGAACGAAGAGCCCGACGGGGGCCCTCTCGATTATTGCCTACGAAGTTGAGAACTCCGCTACCTGTATACGAAGAGGATGTGTATATAATGTGGAAGAAACAGCAAATAAGATCAAACGACTCATCCTGAAGCTGGAAAATAAACTTGGCGGTGCCCGCATCGGAAAGGTTTATGTCGGCATCGGCGGGCAGTCGTTGCGCTCTATCGACCATACCGTTCCCCGGATATTGGGTACCGACGGGGTGGTGACGGAAGAGGTCATCAGCGGCCTGTATGAGGAATGCTGCAATTATCATCCGGATATGCTGGATGTGCTGGCTGCCGTTTCTCCTACCTATTTTTTAGACGATAAACCTGAACCTAATCCGGTTGGCATTCCCTGTACCCGGATTGAAGCTCGCTATAAGCTGATTGTCGGACGGCCTTCGTTGAAACGTTATGTAATCAACAGTATTGCCGACCGTGCCAGAATAGAAATTGCCGACATTGTCGTTTCGCCGCTGGCTTTGGCCGATGTGGTGCTGACTGACAATGAAAAGGACCTGGGCTGTGCCCTGATCGGTTTCGGTGCCGGAGTGACTACGCTGACGGTCTATAAAGCCGGACAGCTGGTGAACCTCTCCGTCATTCCTTTCGGAGGCCATTTGATTACCCGCGATATCACCAGTCTCCATCTGGTTGAAGCCGAAGCAGAACGCGTAAAGCTGACCTACGGCAGTGCCTTGATGGAGAAAGACAACGACCTGAGCATTCAGGTAAGTTCTGCTGATGGCATGGGATTGCGCGAGATCAAACTCGCCGACCTCAATAATGTAATCGAGGCGCGTATGAAGGAGATTCTCGAAAATGTATATGCCCGCCTTGAAGCAACCGGCCTGATGAACTCGCTCGGTGCGGGGATCATCATCACCGGTGGCGGTGCCGCCCTGAAGAACTTGCCGGAGGTGATTCGCGAACGTTTGAAGATGGACGTGCGTTATTCTGCCGTGCGTAAGGGTATCGTGGAAAGCGGGGAAATGATTGCCAACAATCCCGAATATGCCGTTGCTGTCGGTTTGCTGGCAAGAGGAACAATAAACTGTGCCCTTTATATACCGCCCAAGGTAGATCCTATACCGGAGAAGAAGGTTGAGGAACCGGTTGAAGAGGGACCAAAGAAGGCTCCCGAGCCTCCTAAGAAGAAACCGGAAAAGAAGAAAGGCCCCGGATTGTTCGGACGCCTGACTAAGGGAATAGATACGTTTGGTAAAAGTCTCTTTGATGACGAAGACGATATAAAGTAACAACAGCGAATGTAATAAAACCGGAAGACAATGGACGACACAATATTAAGTTTCAATTATCCGACAGATACTCCTAAGATCATCAAAGTAATTGGTGTTGGAGGCGGTGGTGGTAACGCTGTTACCCACATGTACAAAGAAGGTATACATGATGTTACATTCGTTCTGTGTAACACCGACAACCAGGCGCTGAACCGCTCGGACGTGCCGGTCAAAGTTCCGCTGGGGCGTAACATCACCCAGGGACTGGGAGCTGGAAACAAACCTGAACGGGCCATGATGGCTGCCGAGGAAAGTATGGAAGATATCCGCAAGATGCTGAGCGACGGTACCAAGATGGTCTTTATCACTGCCGGTATGGGTGGCGGTACGGGAACGGGAGCCGCTCCGGTAATCGCTCGTTTTGCCAAGGATATGGGAATACTGACGGTCGGTATCGTTACAATCCCCTTCGTCTTTGAAGGTGAACGCAAAATCATTCAGGCGTTGAACGGGGTGGAAGAGATCAGTAAGAACGTAGATGCTCTGCTGGTTATCAACAACGAACGTCTTCGTGAAATATATTCCGACCTGACCATGACGAATGCTTTCGGAAAAGCCGATGATACCTTGACGATTGCCGCTAAGAGCATTGCCGAGATCATCACTCTTCCGGGTATTATCAATCTCGACTTTGCCGATGTCAATACCACTATGAAAGACGGTGGCGTAGCTCTTATGAGTAACGGTTTCGGTGAAGGGGAAGGTCGTGTGCGCCAGGCAATAGAAGATGCTCTGAACTCTCCGTTGCTGAACAACAACGACGTGTTCAATGCTAAAAAGATATTGTTCAACGTATCGTTTGGCGAAGAGGCTGAGTTGCGTATGGAAGAAATGAATGACGTACACGATTTCATGTCACGTTTCGGACGTGATATCGAAGTGATTTGGGGTACGGCAATCGACAATACATTAGGGGCGAAAGTCAAAATGACTATCCTTGCCACCGGTTTCGGTATGGAAGACATTCCTCAGATCGCCGAAAAACGTCAGATCGAGCAAGGCCGCATGACCGAAGAGGAGCTGCGTCTGGAAGAAGAACGCTTGAACAAGGAACGTGCCGAAAAAGACCTGATCGACAAATATTACGGAGCTTCCGGCCAGCGTATGCGCCGTGTGGCCGCCCGTGCAAAAGCGGTCGTGTTGAATCAGGATGAACTGGACGACGATGCCCTGATCGCCCTGATCGAAGATAATCCTACTTATAACCGTGACCCGAAAGTGATTGCCCGTGCCCGTTCCAAAGTGATGGGCGACGAGATCCCGGTTCCATCTTCTGCGACAACGACTCCTTCGGCGCCGCGTAGCGAAGGGAAGAAACCCGATACGGGCGGTAAGCAGGTGATAAGTTTCCGATAATTCTTAAAAAAGAAATTAGATATGGATTTGTTTGAAAAAGTCAGCGAAGACATTAAAAACGCAATGAAGGCAAAAGACAAAGTTGCCCTCGAAACATTGAGAAATGTAAAGAAGTTCTTCCTGGAAGCTAAGACAGCTCCGGGAGCCAACGATACCCTGACGGATGCCGATGCGTTGAAGATTATTCAGAAGCTGGTAAAACAGGGCAAAGACTCAGCTGAAATTTATACTCAGCAAAGTCGTGCCGATCTGGCTGAAGCCGAACTGGCGCAGGTAAAAGTGCTTGAAACTTACCTTCCGAAGCAAATGACAGCCGAAGAACTGGAAGTTGAGGTGAAGGCCATCATTGCCCAGGTAGGTGCCGCCGGCCCGAAAGACATGGGTAAGGTTATGGCGTAGCTTCTAAAGCTCTTGCCGGTAAAGCGGAAGGACGTGCTATCTCTGAAACGGTAAAACGTTTGCTGAATAGCTGATATAGAAAATGTGAGTTATCAGTTTATAGTGATGGGAGTAACTGATTCCCCTCTTGAGAGGGGAACCGATTACAACCAGTTTTTAAATCAACACTCATATCTTATACTAACTAAACCATCAGGATATCCCGTTTGTGTATCGATAAATA
Organism: Parabacteroides sp. AM58-2XD; assembly: GCF_003463685.1. Taxonomy (NCBI): domain Bacteria; kingdom Pseudomonadati; phylum Bacteroidota; class Bacteroidia; order Bacteroidales; family Tannerellaceae; genus Parabacteroides; species Parabacteroides sp. AM58-2XD. The sequence continues at coordinate 29,710 of NZ_QSDP01000005.1, read as the reverse complement.
TCCTTTTCTGAATAGACCAACATTCTAATAACTCTTTATAATGATAACCTTTATCTGCTGCCTGGCAACTCTTATTGCCGGCTATTTTATCTACGGTTCTTTTATAGAACGTATCTTCGGGGTGGACCCTTCCCGTACAACCCCAGCTTACACCCATCAGACGGAGTCGATTATATTCCGATGTCTTCCTGGAAAGTTTTTATGATTCAGTTTCTGAACATTGCCGGCCTTGGTCCGATCTTCGGTGCTATTATGGGCGCAAAGTTCGGTACGGCTTCTTTCCTGTGGATTGTCTTGGGGACGATCTTTGCCGGAGCTGTCCATGACTATCTGGCGGGAATGCTTTCATTACGTCATAACGGGGAAAGCCTCCCGGAGATTATCGGGCGTTATCTTGGAAATAACTTCAAGCAATTCATGCGCGGCTTCACTGTGGTCCTGATGATATTGGTCGGTGCCGTTTTTGTAGCCGGTCCGGCCGGTTTGCTGGCGAAACTGACACCGGAGTATCTTGATGCTACATTCTGGATATTCGTGGTATTTATCTATTATATCCTGGCTACATTGTTACCGGTTGATAAAATCATCGGAAAAATTTACCCGTTGTTTGCCGCAGCTCTGCTGTTTATGGCAGTCGGCATTCTGGTGATGTTGTTTGTGAACCATCCGCCCCTGCCTGAGTTGACGGACGGGTTAGCCAATAAGCATCCGGAGAATCTTCCTATTTTCCCGATTATGTTTGTAAGTATTGCCTGCGGAGCTATTTCCGGGTTCCATGCGACACAAAGTCCGTTGATGGCCCGTTGCATCAAGAGCGAAAAGATGGGACGTCCCGTCTTCTTTGGTGCGATGATTACGGAAGGTATTGTTGCCCTGATCTGGGCGGCTGCCGCAACTTATTTCTATCATAATAACGGAATGGGAGAAAGTAATGCTGCTGTAATTGTAGATAGTATCACTAAAGAATGGCTGGGTACGGTCGGTGGTATCCTGGCTGTCCTGGGAGTTATTGCCGCTCCGATCACTTCCGGTGATACGGCATTCCGTTCGGCTCGTTTGATTGTAGCCGACTTCCTGCATAAGGAACAGAAAAGCATGGTAAGCCGTCTGGTGATTTGTATACCTTTGTTTATTGTGGCGATCGGTATACTCCTCTATAGCCTGAAAGATAAGGACGGTTTCGATATGATCTGGCGTTATTTTGCCTGGACAAACCAGACGTTGGCTGTATTTACCCTTTGGGCACTGACTGTCTTTCTGGCACGTTCCAAAAAACTGTATATTATCACTCTGATTCCGGCCCTGTTTATGACAGCCGTTTGTTCGACTTATATCTTTGTCGCCCCTGAAGGTCTGGGAATGGATGTTACTGTTTCACAAACTATCGGTTGTATCATCACCGCTATAACTCTAGTGGCATTCCTTTGGTGGAAAAAGAAAAATAAAACAGTAGAGTATTAACTCAGACTGTTGCTTCCGGAGCAAGTATTCAATCAACATAAAAAAGGCATTGCCAACTCTTTCGAGCAGCAATGCCTTTCTTATTTTATCTTCCGAAGAACTGCTTTTGGCTAGTATTTCTTCGGGATATGTTCATTAAAGTACCTGGATACCTTCTTCGCGGGCCTGTTCTTCTCCTGAAGGAGTGATCAGTTTGTAACCCTTACCGTGGATGTTGATGATTTCGATTCCGGGATCATCTTTCAACAGTTTACGAAGTTTAGTGATATACACATCCATACTACGGGCATTGAAGTAGTTATCGTCTACCCAAATAGTTTTCAGTGCATAATTACGTTCCAGAATTTCATTCGCATGAGCGCATAACAGGCTCAGCAGTTCGCATTCTTTAGTAGTCAGCTTAGTCACTTTGTCACCGATAGCCAGTGTTTGTTTCTGCGTATCGAATAAGAAATTACCCAGCTTGTAGAAAGGAATGTCTTTCATCTTCTTGCCTTTCACACGGCGAAGGATTGCTTCGATACGAAGCAAGAGTTCTTCCATGCTGAACGGTTTTGTCAGATAGTCGTCTGCACCGATCTTGAATCCTTCCAGAATGTCTTCCTTCATCGTCTTTGCTGTAAGGAAAATAATTGGAATATCAGGATTTATAGAACGGATCTCCTGTGCAAGAGTGAAACCGTCTTTTTTCGGCATCATCACGTCTAATACGCAAAGATCATATTTGCCTTTGGTGAAACCTTTGTAACCAGCTTCTCCGTCAGAGAAAAGATCTGTTACATAACCTTTTGCCTGTAAGTATTCTCTTAATAGCATACCCAGGTTTTCGTCGTCTTCACAAAAGAAGATTTTCAGTTTTTCTTCCATAACTAACTTTTTATAAGAGGTAAAGTAATAATAAATTTTGTTCCTACATTTCCGGGGCCCATTTCAGCACGGATCGTACCTTTATGGTCCTCGATAATCTTACGGACGTAAGCCAGTCCCAAACCGAAACCTTTTACGTCGTGTACATTCCCTGTCGGTACGCGGAAGAAGCGGTCGAATACTTTCTTAAGGTATTCTTTCTTGATTCCTATACCATTGTCTTCAACGGAGATCAGCAACTTTCCGTTGTTGTCGTTCCAGGTTCTTACCATCAATGTAAGCGGCACTTCCGGACGGCGGTATTTCACTGCGTTGTCCATCAGGTTAAACAATACATTGGTGATATGCATTTCATCTACGTAGATGGACGAATCGGTTGCCTGCAAGTCAATGTCGAGTGAGCCATCATACTTTTCTACTTTCAGGACGAAGGTGTTCGCTACGCTGATCACCAGGTCGTTTGCATCTACTTCTTTCAGTTTGAATGCTGCTTTCTGCCGTTCGAACAACGACATTTGAAGCACTTTTTCAACCAGGAAGCCTAATCGCTTCGTTTCATCATTTATCACGCCTGATATATGTTTGAATACATCGGGGCTTTTCGTTATATCCGAGTCTTTCAACATCTGTGCTGCCAGCGAGATAGTGGAAACCGGAGTTTTCAGCTCGTGCGTCATATTGTTGATAAAGTCGTTCTTCATTTCTGACAGTCTCTTCTGGCGGAATACAATATATATGGTAAAGATAAATGTTACCAACAGTATCAGCGAGAAAAGAACAGACGGTACAATAAATGTTACAGAACTTGAAATATAGTCACCTTTTGTAGGGAAGTATACTTTCAGATAATTCAGCTTTGAGGGAGGATCGTTCGGGAACAATACGTACGTAATTATATCAGACGCAATAGGTTCCTTCTTTATTTCCCCACTCTGGTACACGGTTTTCCCGTCTTTGTTTATAACAAAAAATATGAACGGCAGGTTCAAACCATTGTTAATAAATTCTGATTTTAAGTAATTGTTCAACTTCTTAAAATCGACACGCTCCTGAATCGGTTTAAGGTTTGCCGTATTTAATATATTCACCAAAACTTCCTGCATCAAAGCATTCTGATATTTAAGACGGCGCATAAGCGTTTTTTGCAGATCCTGGGAAGTACTGATAATATTATTGGACGTTTGTTTTTTGTCCAGCGATGACAGCGGTTCGAATTTCTGACTGAAACTGTGTAGCTGATCTATTTGCAGTATATTACCGTTGGCGTCCTTTATTTGTAATTTCTGCTGGGTGATTGTCTGAGCAATCTCTTGGGGATCCTGGTTATTTTGCAGATAATAACTCTCGTCACGCTTAAGATCTTCTTCCAGATATCTCTGCGTTTCATCCAACTCCAGGTTTTTTGAGACCTGGTGCAGGCTTCTTTTGACTGTTTCATTGAATTGCTCGCTGCTTTTTTTGAGTATGATGCTCACGTACTTAACCTGTAGGAAAAGCAAACCAGCAAAAGCAAATGCCATCACAACTGCGAGTAACCAAATCGTAGATTTCCTCATTCTAAATACTTTCTCTTTTTAACAGAACAAATAACGCTCATTTTAGTTTAATATTTACACAAAAAAGGTAAAAATAGCAGGTTGTTTGTATTAAAAAAAGTTTATCGGGTGATCCCGTTTTCTTCTTATTGGCTTTTAAAACAACCGTTTATGCTAATTAACATCTGTCTGTGTATATATCTGCATCTTCATTCCTGTTTATAAAAACATAATTATTGATTATTTTGTTTCAACTTATGCAAAAAATATGAATTTAGATGGAAGAATTCGCATCTCCATATTCATGCATACGGGATAGATAATATAATGTATAACGGATACAGATACCCTTTTATTTTATGCGGCAGTAAAGAACATATGGCCTAAGTACTTGAAACTTCTTAAAAACTTTTGCCGAATGCATTCAAATTTAATTATTAGCTATATCTTTGCTGCTGACAAGAGTTATGCAAGATGGCACAAGAAGGTATTACACAAATTGATGTAAAACAGGTATTACAACAGAAAGCGCCCTCCGTGGCCGGTAAAATACCCGGTTTTATTGTCAATTATCTGATCCGTACCATTCATCAGGACGAACTGAATGATATCCTAACCCGTTATCATGATAAGGATGGGGTTGATTTTATGCAGGAACTGATCGGTTATTTTGACCTGACCCTGGAACTGGTGAACGAAGAGAACATCCCGGCGGAAGGCCGCTATATTTTTGCTTCCAACCATCCGTTGGGAGGGCTTGACGGTATCTGTCTCTCGGCAGTGATCGGACAGCATTATGACGGAAAGATCCGTTACCTGGTCAATGACCTGCTTCTCTACTTGTCAAATCTAAGGTCCATCTTTGTCCCTATCAACAAACATGGTGCGCAGGGTAAAAACAATGCACGGCTGATCGACGAGGCTTATGCTTCCGAAAATCAGATCGTGACGTTCCCCGCAGGACTTTGTTCGCGTAAGATAAACGGACAGATACAGGATACCGACTGGAAGAAATCGTTTATCCAGAAGGCAGTCGAACATCAGCGGGATGTCGTTCCAGTATATTTCGAAGGAAGAAACTCTAATTTCTTCTACCGGTTGGCAAATCTGCGCAAGAGGTTGGGTATAAAGATGAACTATGAAATGATTTATTTGCCGGATGAGATGTTCCGGTCTAAGCATAAAACGTTCCGTATCCATTTTGGCAAGCCTGTCCCGTGGCAGACTTTCGATAGCAGCAAGAAGCCGGTCGAATGGGCTGAGTGGGTGAAGGGGCTTGCTTATAATCTCAGGAAAACATAGACTCTATAATATATGCAAGACATTATTAAGCCGATTGATCGTGCTCTTCTGAAGTCGGAGTTGACGAAAGAAAAGAAACTTCGCAGCACGAATAAGTCAAACAATGAAATATATATTGTTACAGCCCACGACGCTCCCCACGTGATGCAGGAGATCGGGCGTCTGCGGGAAATCGCATTTCGTTACTATGGTGGGGGAACGGGGTTCCCGGTAGATATCGACGAGTTCGATACGATGGAGGACGCTTATCGGCAGTTGATTGTCTGGAGTCCGGAAGATGAGCAGATCCTGGGTGGTTATCGTTTCTTGTGCGGTTCGGATGTCAAGTTCGATGAGAACGGGAAGCCGATGCTGGCTACTTCGCATCTGTTCAATTTTTCGGAAAAGTTTAATAAAGAGTTCCTTCCTTATACGGTCGAGTTGGGCCGTTCTTTCGTTACCCTGGAATATCAGTCTACACGTGCCGGCGCAAAAGGATTGTTTGTGTTGGATAATTTGTGGGATGGATTGGGAGCCTTATCGGTAGTCGATCCGAGTTTGCAATATTATTTCGGGAAGGTGACGATGTATAATACGTATAATACGGAAGCACGTAATATGATTCTTTATTTTCTGGGGATGCACTTTCCGGATGCGGATAAACTGGTGATTCCGGTATATCCGTTAGAGACAGATACGGATATCGAGAAGATGAAGGAGTTGTTCCGTTATGATAACTTCAAGGACAATTATAAGGTGTTGAATCAGGAAGTACGTAAATTCGGTATCAATGTGCCGCCGCTGGTGAATGCCTATATGAGCCTTTCACCGAAGATGCGCGTGTTCGGGACGGCCATCAACCATGAATTTGGGGATGTGGAAGAGACCGGTATCCTGATTGCGATCAATGAGATCCTGGAAGACAAGAAAAAGCGTCATATAGAAACTTATCTGAAAGAGGAAGGCCAGACGGCTGACCTGATAAGAAAAGCGGAATAACCTAGGGATGATTTCTGTTCACGAGGGCCTCATAAATGTTTTTGACGCCCTCGTGAATATTTATGAGGACGTCAAAAACAGTCTTTATACTATTATAGTCTGACAGAAGACACGTTATCCGTGTTCCATAAACAGGCACATCTATTATTGGCACTAACCCAATTTTTCCTGTTCCTTTTGTTTTCTCCACTCCTCAGCTACTTCGACCAGGCTTTCATACCATTTCTCGCCGAACTTGCGGATAAGCGGTTCTTTTAGGAACTTATATAAGGGTAGTTTCTCTTTTTGTCCTAATATTTCTGCCGCTTTACATATTTTCCAGCGGTCGTAGTTGACAGCCCGGAAATCTTTGTATTGGGTTACACGGACAGGATAGAGATGGCAGGATACCGGCTTGTAAAAGGACAGTTTCCCTTCACGATAGGCTTTCTCGATAGCACATTTACAAGTACCGTCGCTGTCATAACAGGTAAATACACAATCTTTGTTGTTAACGATGGAGGTGACGATATCACCTTCGCAGTCGATATAGGCTACGCCTTGTTTGTTGATAATTGCTTGGGCTTCGGGTGACAGGTCGTTCCATACGACCGGAAGCGCTTTCTCCAGTTTGGCAATCTCGCTTTTCTCCAGCGGGGCACCGGAATCACCTTCCACACAGCAGATACCTTTGCACTGGGCAAGGTCGCAGATGAAATTTGCCTCGATCAGGTCCAGGCTGACCAGAGTGTCGTCTATTTGGATCATTTTGTTATCAGGGAGAGGTAATAAATACCCCTCTTCAGGGAGGACATGAGGGTTTGTTGTTAAAGTTTACACACCCTCTGCCCCCTCTCAAGAGGGGAAAAGTTACTATTGGTTACAATACTTATTTGATCAATGATTTTCCTGTCATTTCTTTCGGTTGCTTCAGACCCATGATATGAAGGATTGAAGGAGCAACGTCTGCCAGGATACCGTCTTCTACTTTAGCGTCTTTGTTTTCTGTTACATAAACGAATGGAACAGGATTCAAAGAGTGAGCAGTGTTGGGTGTGTCGTCTTCGTTCAAAGCATGGTCGGCATTACCGTGGTCGGCAATGATGATTACTTCGTAACCATTAGCTTTGGCTGCTTCGACTGTGTCGTTCAGGCAAGCGTCGATAGTAACAACAGCTTTTTCGATGGCAGAATAGATACCGGTGTGGCCTACCATGTCGCCATTCGCATAGTTACAAACGATATAGTCATATTTCTTTGTGTAGATGGCTTCAACCAGTTTGTCCTTTACTTCGAAAGCACTCATTTCCGGTTTCAGGTCGTAAGTGGCCACTTTCGGAGACGGAACCAAGATACGGTCTTCACCTTCGAACGGAGTTTCGCGTCCGCCGTTGAAGAAGAAAGTAACGTGTGCATATTTTTCTGTTTCAGCGATGTGCAGCTGTGTTTTGCCGACTGATGCCAGGAATTCGCCCAGTGTATTTTCTACATTGTCTTTGTCGAACAGGATATGAACACCTTTGAAACTTGCATCGTACGGAGTCATACAGAAATACTGCAAGTTCGGAATAGTCTTCATTCCGGCTTCCGGCATATCCTGCTGAGTCAGGACGATTGTCAGTTCTTTGGCACGGTCGTTACGGTAGTTGAAGAAGATCACAACGTCTCCTTCTTCGATAGTCGCTACCGGCTTACCGTTTTCTACGTGTACGATCGGTTTGATAAATTCGTCTGTTACACCTTCTGCGTATGACTCTTCCATTGCTTGAACCATATCTTCGTAAGGTTTACCCGTGCCGTTCACGATCAGGTCGTAAGCCTCTTTTACGCGTTCCCAACGTTTGTCACGGTCCATTGCATAGTAACGGCCGATGATGGAAGCGATCTTTCCGCCTGTTGTTTGCAGGTGGTTTTCCAGCTGTTCGATAAAGCCTTTACCACTTCTCGGGTCCGTGTCGCGACCGTCCATAAAGCAATGAACATATGCTTTGTCGATTCCGTATTCTTTGGCGATGTCGGCCAGTTTGAACAGGTGTTCCAATGAGCTGTGTACACCACCGTCGGAAACCAGTCCCATGAAATGGATCTGTTTGCCGTTTTCTTTGGCGTAGCTGTAAGCACGTTTGATCTCCGGGTTATCGAGGATTGTGTTCTGGCGGCATGCGATATTGATCTTCACCAGATCCTGGTAAACGATGCGGCCGGCACCGATATTAAGGTGGCCAACTTCCGAGTTACCCATCTGTCCGTCAGGTAAACCAACGTTTTCGCCGGAAGCCTGCAACTGAGAGTTTGGGTATGTTTTCAACAGTTCGTCCCAGTAAGGAGTGGGAGTGTTGTAGATTACATCATCTTTACCACGGTCGCCGATTCCCCAGCCATCGCAGATTAGTAAAAGTGCTTTCTTGCTCATGATTGCCTTGTTTATATTGTTTATACTTATTAAATATCTAATACCGGGCGCAAAGATAAGCATTTCTGATGTAATATTATTTGCCTTTAAAGTATTACTTTTGCAGGTAGATATGGAAAAGAAGATATACGACAACGATCTGGGAACCATCCTTCTCCGTACTGCCCCGCGAGCTACCCGTTATACGCTGAAAATATCAAAGGGAATGATCACCGCCACTATGCCGGTCGGGGGTGATGAGGGGAGAATGTTGTCCTTTATTGAAGAGAACCGGCAAAAACTTCTGAACGCTCTGAAAAAGCATCCGGCACGTCCGTTGCTGAATGAAACTGCCAGATTGGAAACAACTACTTTCCTGCTACATATTTTCCGGACGGAACGTGCCAATTTTTATATGAAATTGGATAACAGTATCCTACATATCGCCTGCCCGCTGGAAACCCGGTTCGAATCGGACGAGGTTCAGCTCATATTGAAAGGTTTTCTGGAGAAGGCATTGCGGCATGAGGCAAAACGTCTGTTGCCGGACCGTCTGAAGACGTTGGCAGACCGGTATAAATTTACCTTCACGGGCGTACGGATCATGAACAGCAAGACCTGTTGGGGAAGTTGCAGCACGCGTAAAAGTATCAATCTCTCCCTTTCGCTCATGTTGCTACCCTGGCATCTGATCGATTACGTCCTGCTTCACGAACTTTGCCATACGGTAGAGATGAACCACAGCGACCGTTTCTGGAAACTCCTGAATGAGATAACGGAAAACAGGGCGTTAATGCTCCGTCAGGAGTTGAAGAAATACTCTATACTGTAACACCTTCCTCCTTCGCCCGGCACACAGGCTCTGTTCCGTTCGAAGTGCAAGGCATGCTCCGCCTGATGTATAGGGTGCGTTCAACGTAGGACGCATCGTGCGCGCTACCTATGACGCACCGTGCGTTCTACCTATGACGCAGAGTGCGTGCTACCTAGACCGCGCCTCATGCATCGGGCGGAGCATGCCTTGCACTTCGAGCGGATCACGCCCTATGCATCGGGAGACACCGGTGTTGTATTGCGTTTACTGTGCCAGTGAGAACCGTAATGCAACACCGTAGTTGGAGTTGGATGTCGGATAAGATGCATTTGAGATCAGCGGCTCATTGATCTGCAAGTCGTAGAAAGCACGCAGTGTCAGCGCACGGCTCAATCCGTAATCGGCAGAGAACTGGATCGTTTTGGCAATATTACCGCTGGTGGCCTGTGTGAAGCTATCCTCGATCTTACGGATCAACGACTGCATCTTGTTGTATGAGAAGTCCAGACGCACGGTCAGGTCATTACTGAAATCACGCGTTTTCTTCATCTTCAATATCTTGTTGAACTCGGCGAACTTATATCCCAGTCCGATGGTGTACTTATTCGAAAGTGCTTCCACAATCTGGTAAGACGAGATATTCAGGTTCAGATTACGCGTAGTCGTGTAATCGGCACGGATCGTGATATTGTTCAACATGGTCGCATCCACTCCCAGCAACGGGCTGAAACTCTCCGTCAGACTGACGGAAGAGATGGAGTAAGGTGAAGACGGGGTAGGAGCTTCGGAAGCATTCTGTGTAAATCCGAGGTTATCACCCAGTCCGGCATCCACCCAGGTCGAATAGGTTTCGTAGGCACCGACATTGTAAGTACAGCGATACTGATGGGTCAGCATGACCGACTTGAAATGTTTCTTTATGGTCGGAATGCGGATCAGTCCGTCGTAGGTGATACGCCAGTTCGGCAGCATGCTGCGGATGGCCGGGAACGGGGAGGATGAAATCTTATTAGGATCTTTCCCTGTATAAGCGGCCAGGAAGGCCGGGATCAGTACATCGGCCGAGTTATGGCTGACTCCGCCGCCATGTTCTTTATTATATTCTTTACCTCCGTATTGAGACTGTCCCAGGAAACCGGAATCGGATAGGTTGTTCCTGTATAGCGGCTTTCAAGGCGGTTCGCAATAGTCTCACGGTATTCGATGAACTTATTGAATGTTTCCGATGCATAATTATTACTTGCATTGCCGACGCCTTTGAAGAAACTACCCAATGCGACAGTCGTCATCGTAAAGTTACCTCCGGCCAGTTCCGGCATACCGGGATACATATATTGTATATCGGTGTTGCGGGTATCGACGCGGTTGGCATTCAGGTCGATCTTCAGTCCGGTGATAGGCTCCAGGTTCGCCCGGATATTCAGGTTTTTGGCACTGCTCATGACGGCCGGGTTGACATTGCTGGTGTTTTCAACCAGCCAGCCGCGGTCTTTGGCATCGTAGAGGAAGTCACGGTTCACGGCTCCGAAAGCAAAGCCAAGTCCCGGTGTCAGGCCGAAAGGCGAGCGTCCCTGTCCGAAGATATCACCGATCATCGGGGAGAATCCCGGAACCGACATACCGTCGGTCGTCGCATACTGGATATTGATACGGCGTATCATCATCAGGAAGCGGCTGCCATATTCTGCCGTTTTGTACAAGAAGTCTTCTGTCGCTTTCGGACCCGGCTTGATAGTCAGTTTCAAATGGGCCGTATCCTGGTTCAGGATCATTACCTGTGCAAAGTTGATCGGTTTGTATTTGATGGCATAGACTTTGCCGTCGGCTCCGCGGGCGGTGATGCGCACCTTCTTGGTGAACATACCGTGCTGTACGACTGTTCCGCTGTCCATATTCAGTTGGATATCTCTTTCCAGTTTGATCTCTTTCTGTTCTTTCTTTTTGGTCGTGGTACGGGTGGCCGAGAACTTCTGGTTCACTTTCTTCAGGAACTTGTTCTTGTTGTAAAGCGATTGCAAGTTCAGGCTACCCTGCCAGTCGATCTGGCGCTGGTTGGTAATCGTGTTACCGAGCTCATATTCGGTGTCGGTAATGGCTCCGCGGTCCCAGTTGTACTGTGCGTTATAAGTGATGGAACTGTTTACCCAATCCAATACCGGGATATACTGCAACGGCATATTCCAGGTCACGTTGAATGTCTGGTCGTATTTCAAAGGCGTACCCAGATCGGCGATACTTTGTTTTACGGAATCTTTCCAGATCTGATACTTATCAGGGGCGAGTTCTTTGTTCACCTGTACATACGGCTCTTCGATCCGGGCATTTGTTCCGGAGGTAAAGGTCATGTTCAGGCTGTTCGTGAAGTCCCAACGCAGGCTGAAAGCACGGTCCCAGTAGAACTCAGAGCTGAAGGTCACTTCAGGTTTGTAGCCGGTGTTTTCGAGATCGCGCAGCTGCATTTCGTTATAGTTACGCATCATGGCTGTCTGGAAACTGATGTTCGACGGCAGGTAGTTCAGGCTGAACTGCTTGATGTAACGGGTGTAACCGTTGTTCTTCTTCAGCTTCTGGAACGGGCGGAACGGTTTCGCATACGGTGTGTAGTTGTAGGCGAAGTTACCGCGGTAATCCTTTGTCGTTTCATATTCCGTTTCCGGATTCTGCGTTTTCGTCTGGCTGAATGAATAGCCGATCGAGAAGTTTGCCGGGTCGTAAGGCATCGGGGTCTTACTGCGGATATCCGCTCTTACGTTATTGAATGAGATACTCTTGATGACGGTCTGGTCGACAGCCATACTCTTGATAGAGTCTTTTTCGGCTTTCGTGTCGACAGCGTCCAGGGCGTCACTCAGTTTAATATCCTGATCGAGCGGGTTATATTTTGCTTTTGTCTGATCCTTGGAGTAGGCATAATACATCGGGATGCTGACCTTCGCTTTTTCCGGGAAGAATTTACCCCATTCGATGGTGGTAGCCACGTTGTATTGTGTGAAGTCGTCGATGCGGCGTTCTGCCAGTGACTGGTCGAGGGCACCGAAACCAGCTGTTTCGATACGTCCGCCCACATTGACTGTACCCAGGTCGGAGACTGCCACGTTCAGGTTGGCGTTGGCCGCCCAACCGCCTTCTTCGTTAAACTCGCTCAGACGGAGTTCGTTTATCCAGACTTCACCGCTTTTAACTACATTTTGTCGGTTACGGACACCGATCATGATCGTTTTCACTTCCGAGAGGCTCGGGTTACCTACGATGCTGATCGTGTTGCCATTCACCAGTTCCGAATAGACTGTGTTGAACGTAATGCCTTTTTCTCCCGCCCGTTTCTTTTTGTTTCGGTTTAGTTTGATAGTAGTCAACTCTTCGAGACTGAAGTCAAGCGTGTTTTGGGTTGGCCAGATAGACTCTGCGGTGTATGGTTCACCGTTTGGCTGAGTAACTTGCAACGGAACTTCATATTCATAGTAATTATTCTTATAGTCGGAACCTAAACGGATGAATACAGACAAATCGCCGTTGGCAAGCGATGTGTAATTATCTGCATCTTCAGGCAATGCTTCTGCGTGAGTAAACAGTTGTAGCCGTTTGTATTGACGCAGGTCGTAATATGTACTTTTGTAAACGGCACGTGCATCCTTGGCGGCCAGGTTGCTGACCTTCATGGATAATGCCTGTTCGTTCTGACGGGTCAGCTGGGGTTGGCTGGGGTCTGCTACACGGCTTACTCCCGGAGGTGTCATATAAGGAATAGGAGTCCGTCGGCTGTTTTCTTCTATATTTACAGAAGATACTTCAAGTGTGCCATTGAATAATGGCGGAACTTTCGGGTCGGACAGATCCTGCTCGTATGAACGCCATTCACCGCGTACCAGTTCGAATGTTCCGAAACGCAGTACGGTCGGTTTAGAGAATTGGGTCATATACATACGCATAAAGCGAATGCTCTTGAAGTCGCTGATGGCTCCGACAGTACGGTCGTATTGTTTAACTGGGATTTTGAACAGGTACCATTTGGCCGGATTGTTTCTGCTGTTGACGCTTGCGTTATCCCCGTTTGGTAAGCTGGGATAGGTTGTCTTCATATCCACGATGAAGTTCTTTCCTACTTTCAGGTCTTCCGGACGAACAGATACTTTGTATTCGAAATACTTTTCGTTCTTGTTCATGGTGTTATCCTGATTCAGGTCTTCCACATCCGGATTCTTGGAGGCGGACGTGTCGTAACGTTCTCCTGAAGTTCCGCTTTCGGCGGAGTTGCCTTCAGTACCATTGTAACGTTTGTAACGATCGAGGATACTAACTTCTTCGACATCCAGATTAGAGCCACGGAAATAACGGTATCTATCAGTTCCAGGGTTCCGTAAAGGCGAGAATTCATCCTGCATCATTGAATCAATTCTTGTCGGCGATAACTTTGTCATAAGTTTATCGATAAACTCCTTGTATGCCGGATAGTCCCGTTCTTCCTCTGCCGACAAACCGTTGAGTCCGACGTCCTGTCTTGCACGTGCGCCTGACGTATTGTCGAAGGCATAGACCGTGCTCTGCTGTTTCGGAACAAGTCCCCAGACGGTAGAATCGACCCTGCTTCTGTCACCGTCGATAGGTAATCCGTTTTCATAGAATTTCTTTCCGTCTTTCAGGACGTCTTCCGATATTTCACCCAGGTTGAAATACAGGTCACCGCCTTTAGCCGTAATACCTTCCTGTTCTTCATAAAGATAAGGGTCGAGCATCCAGAACTCGATGTATTCGATATTGGCCGTTTCGAAGTCGCTTTGGTCGATCTTACGCATGATACCGCCCCAGCGATTTTCCGGCTTTTGTAATGTTCCGTCAGGATTGACAAAGTCGGCATCCAGGTTGTACGGACCACGTTCATTCGGGTAATAAGCCAGGTTGAGCGCCTGGATCGTACTTGTTTCATTGTAACCCTGGTCTCTGTCCGGGAACAATTCGTCTACATAAATGGCGCGGACGTAATGGTTGGATAATTGTTCTTTATCATTACGGATATGCGTCGGAGCCTGACTGGAATTTTTACGGTTGAATAACCCGTCCACATAATACCATGCCAGCAGTGCACGGTTTTTACCATATTCTATATCGTTTGTTTTGCCTGCTTCAGGGAAAAGGGCATTAGCGCTATTATCCCAAGGCACGCTGGCGAGTTTCCACGGATACGGATTCAGCAGGTCGAAGCCGCTTTGGGTCGATTCGAAATCGTCCAGATAAGAGTAGCCTCCGCTATATTTGTTCTCATAATGGCCGGCTATCAGGTGGGCAAATTCTCCGGTGAATGCTATCTGGCTGGGTTTTGTCAGGTTCAGCAACGGCAGTTTGTCAAATGTGTTTGTCAGCCATTGGCTTTCCGATTTGTAGGCGATGTTGAATCCCCACAAGGTGTTTTTGATGGATTCGTCACCAAATACCGTTTTAGTAGTCAACGGCATTTCAGACATGTGCATAATGGTGGCCCCCAGCGAGAAGTCGGGATTGAACTGGTAGTTGAGGTCCAGTCCCATCATCGTTTTTCGCTGCATATTGTAGGCCGTCTGGTTTTCCAGCGAGACACTGACAGGAGTTCCGGCAGCAATGATACTTTCATTCAGGATAGTAACGGTTCCCGACGTATAATCGACCGTATAGTCCACATTTTCCGTTAGTGGGGCACCTGCTGCCGTTACGCGTACCGAACCGCGTGCCACGTTGCTGGCTCCCAATTGTATTTCGGATGCGGAAGAAGCCTTATATTCTCCCCGCATGATGAATTTGTTCTTTTCAGCGATCTGACGGGCGGCAGTTTGGGTCGTATCGTATAATTCCTGGAATACATATTTATCGGCAATTGCCGGACTGACAACTTTCTCCAGTTTCTCTTTCAAGCTGGAACCGAAAGGTTCGATGGTCGGGAAAATCACCCTACCGGTGGACGCCTGTACGGTGTATCCTTCCACAAAGTCGAAATATCCGTCCGGATGCGATTCGTTCTGGGCGTTCAGGCGGTCTGCTCCCATCAGGCGTATCCAGATTTGTCTGGACAACGTGTCGGTGCGTGCTTCCGGCAGATAGTTTATATAAGTACCGGTCGTATCGCTTTGGTACATGACATCCAGGCGGAACTTTTCTTTCTGGACAGAGTAAGCACCCAGGGAGTAGATATTCTTCATCATCAAATCCCAATACTTCATGGGGGGGGACATATTTGTGCCTCTCAGTAACTTCACATACAGACAGTTGCTGGGATTTGTCGGGTTGCTGTCGGAAAACTCGCCGACTCTTCCTGTCCGTTTTCCACTGGCATCGGAATATTCATATTCAAAGGCCACGGCCAGCATCTGTCCTTCCTGTAAACTCATATTCAAAGACAGGTATCCCAGTTGTTTGTCGTAGATATATTCGGAGTTCGGATCCAGCAAGCGGGCATTCTCTATGGCTTCGTATTCGGAACCTCCGGTGAATCCGGTTAATACGCTTTCTACATCGCTGATTTGACGGGCACCGGAATAGGTGGTGGTCATTTGGTTGTATAGGTCATTCGCATTATTGGCAGGATATGATCCGTCCTTAATCGGGAATGCACCGGGATTTGCCATATAGGCTGCATCGTTTTCACCGATGTCGGTAAAAGCAACGATGTTACGAGCCTGGTCGTAGTTGCCTCTTGTGTTGGTCACCCAAACTTCCAGTCGGGTAATATTCAGAGTTGCTTTTATCTGAGGCAATTGGCTGACAGCGTCGTTGTATCTGTTGCGGAAGTAGTGCGCCAGGAAGAAGTGACGGTTCGCATCATACTCGTCGATCTTCAGTTCAAAATCCTTGGTCTGTACGCCACCTTTGGAGTTTACCGTTTTTGATTCCGAGTTCTGCTGTGCGAACAACGCGTTCACCCTCAGTTTACCGAACTGAAGGTCTGCTTTCATACCGAACAGGGCAGCTCCGCCGTTGATCAGCGAGTTGCTTGTCGTCATCGACACGTTACCGGCTTCCAGTGATTTGATGATCTCATCCTCTTCGCCCGTATAAGCCAATTTCAGCTTTTTGGAATCGAAGTCGAAAGAGGTTTCCGTATTGTAGTTCATGTCGAAATTCACTTTCGAACCGACGGAGGCCTGTACATTCAACTGCACACTTTCGTCGAAGTTGAAAATGGTATTGCTACGGGCGCGTTCAGGGAGTGAAGGGTCTTTCGTGCTGTTCCGCTTCAAACCTAATGTGACTTCGGCCGACCCTTGTGTCTTTACACGTACACCTCCGGGACCGAATATACGTTCTGCCGCACCGATACCGAACTGCATATCTGCCAGGTTGAACTGCTTGTCTGCTTCCTTCTGAAACTCTTCTTCGTTTTTCTGGCGGTAGTAAGAACGGAGCGATTCCTGCATGCTGTATTTCTGATATTCTTCCGGACTCAGGTCGATCGGAGTGATCAGGTCTTTCTCCCCTAAACGGGAGCGGACAACATATCGTCCGGTCCTGATATCGTATTCAACGAAGGTTTTCACGTTTTCCGGATCGCGTAAATCTACCGAGGATTTTTTCAGGAGGTCTTTATAGGTTTCATCACCCTCCGGCACGGTTTTGGATACCGGATAGCGGGTTGCCGGGACAGTATCCTTCCCGTCGGGCATCTCGTCTTGTCCTTCAAGCAACTGGATATCCGGCAAGGACGCCGTATAAGTCAGGTAATTGGCATTCAGCGAGAGCATGCCGATCCCGAATAGCAGTATTGTAACCCAGATAAGATATTTAAGAGTCTTCTTTTTCATTTTAAACTGTCAACTGTCACTTGTAAGGGCGGTTCGCGAACAACCCCTACCTGTCAACTATTAAAGCATTCTGAGTGCACTTTTTATCACTTGTTCCACAGCCAGCATCGGCGAGGTTTTCAGTATTGAACTGACTGCCTTTTGTGAGCAGCCTTTTGGAATCCCAGCATAACCAGGGCGGCCACCGCTTCTTCGGCCACCGCGCCGTTTCCTGCCGTGGCAGCCGTTCCCGTTCCAACCATAGAATCGCCGGCTTTCACCTTGTTTTTCAGGTCGACCAGGATGCGCTGGGCTGTTTTCTGTCCGATGCCTTTTACCGAGGTCAGCGCCGTTTCGTTTTTGTTGGCGATAACCTGGATCAGTTCGGAAGGAGGAAGAGATGACAGGATCATACGTGCCGTATTAGGACCGACGCCGGATACCGATGTCAGTAATAAAAACAACTCGCGTTCAACCTTTTGGGCGAAACCGAACAGCAGGTGAGCATCTTCACGTATTACTTCATATACGTAAATTTTCCCGGTTGGTTTACCGCTGAATGCGCTGTATGTGGTCAGAGATATGTTAAGTACGTAGCCAATCCCTGCACATTCGATTACCATCTGTGTGGGAGTCAGTTCTACGATATCCCCCTTAATATATTCTATCATTTTGCGTCTCTTCTAGTTATTCGTACCTATTATAACGCAAAATTAAGCAAAAGCGTATATCAGACCTAAAGAAATATTCAAATAGGTGAATAATTATTCTCTTCCCGAATGTTCGGCAGTGAAGGTTTCGAAGCAGCCGCGATCTTGCAGGGTGACATAGCAGCGGCGGTTGTCAGGACCTCCGAATGTGATGTTTGAGGGCTTTTTGCCTTTCAGTTGTATTTCGCGGATCAGCTTGCCCTTCGGATTTATAACGGCTACCGTTCCTTTGTCGTAGCGGCAGAGATACAGGTTGCCTTTCACATCGCAACGAATTCCGTCCATGCCGAAGCCTTCGAAGGTGTGGAAAAGCCGTTTGTTTTTGAGTGTCCCGTCCGGCTTGATATCATAGACCCATACTTTGAGTTGTGCAGACTCGTTAACATAAAGTTTTTTACCATCCGGGCTGACATCGATGCCGTTGGTCGTCCCCATATTGCTTTCCAGCAGGGTCACTTTACCGTCGGGAGTGATCAGCCAGAGTTGCCCTTTCTGGTTCGGCCAGTCCGGATCGCTGGCATAGATATTGCCGCTCGGAGCGAGGGCGATGTCGTTGGGCTGGTTCATCCGGGACTCATGTGCATACGTGCTGATCGCTTTGGTCTGCATGTCGACTTTCAGGATATTATGACCGGTATAATCGGCAACCAGCATGTCTCCGGCCTTGTTGAAGCGGATGCCGTTGCCTGTCGAACCTTCGGGGAGCGTCACGAAACATTCGTGCGAGCCGTCCGGACGTACAATGCCTATCGTTCCTTCTTTTCCGTAGTTAACGGCATACAGATTGCCGGCTTTGTCGGTGGCCGGACCTTCTATTCCGTTGGTGAAAGTACCTTCCGGCAGTAAATCGGCTGTTTCCCGCTGTGCGGAGGTCTGTGCGCCGGCTGCCAGTCCTACGAACAGGCAACTCATGATTGTAAGGAACATTGTACGTGTTTTCATATCAAATCTATTTTATTGTTTCCAGAATCCCGGAACAAGTAATGTCAATACAGTAAATATCTCCAAACGTCCTGTCATCATCAGTAAGGAAAGGAACCATTTGGATACCACCGGAACTTCCGAGAAGTTGTCTACCGGCCCCAGTTTGCCAAGTCCCGGTCCGACATTGCTGATGGCTGAGACGGCAGCACCGATCGACTCTTCAAAACCCAACCCGTCGAGCATCAGCACGATACAGCTGAGTACGATCAGTGACATATAGGCAAAGGCGAAAGCCAGTACGCGGTGTACGACCTCGCCGGATACGATATGTGAATCCATCCTTACCGGGATAATGGCATGTGGATGGGTTTGTTTCTTGAATTCGTTGAACAGGTTTTTGGAAAGGATCACGAAACGTCCCATCTTCAGCCCTCCGCAGGTCGAACCAGCGCAACCGCAGATGAACATCAGTATCAGGGCGATCATCCAGAAGAAAGGCCCCCAGGGAATATAATTCTCTGTCGCGAATCCGCAGGTCGAAACCAGCGTAACCACCTGGAATGCAGCCTGCCGGAAAGCTGTCGGGAAGTCTGTAAAGAATCCGTGATACATGATCCAGCCGGTTGTTATTCCCGTCATGATCAGGACGAACCAGAAGAACCAGCGAAACTCTTCATCGAAAAACAACTTCTTTATATTCCCGTTCAGACAGAAATAGATCAGGGTGATATTAGTCGCCCCGATAAACATAAATATCGTGATAACATATTCTATATAAGCCGAATGCCAATAAGCGATACTGGCGTTCTTGGTGGAATAACCGCCGGTAGAAATCGCTGTCAGGGCATGGTTTACCGCGTCATATAAATTCATCGGGCCTATCCATAACAACCCGATCAGCAGGACGGTAAGGAACACGTAAACACCCCACAGGCGTTTGGCGACCTGTGTTACACGCGGACGGAACCGTTCGTGTGTGATCCCCGGCGTTTCGGCATTAAACATCTGTGTCGCTCCGCCTCCCAGGATAGGCATCAACGCTACGGTAAATACGATCATACCGATACCTCCCTGCCATTGGGTGAGGCTTCGCCAGAACAGGACGCCTTTAGGCAGTGCCTCTATATCGGTGAGTATGGTCGATCCGGTAGTCGTGAAACCCGACATGGTTTCAAAGAAAGCATCCGTTATATTGTCGATATATCCTCCCAGGTAGAAAGGCAACATTCCCAGCAACGAGAGCAGCAACCAGGTAAGCGTAACCGTCAGCATCCCTTCCCGGCGGCCGGCAGTGTATTCGTTTGCACGGAAACCGATGGCATAGAGCGATATGCCGACCCCGAACAGGATTCCGCTGGAGATAAGCAACGGGTAGAAATCGCCTCCTTTGTACAGGAAAGCGACCACTGTCGCCATCAGCATAAACAGTGTTTCGAGGATGCACATCATCCCCAGCATTTTTATTATGAAACGTATATTCAGTAACATACTAAAACATACTAATTAAAATAATCTTCCAGTTTACGCATGGCAGTCTCCAGGCAGAATACCACCACGTGGTCGTATGCCTGTATCTGTGTGTCACCCTTAATCATCATCGGTTCGCCGTCGCGTATCAGTCCGCCCAGCGTCAGGTCTTTCGGCAGGTGCAAGTCTTTCACCTGTTTGCGGGTGATTTTCGAATCGGGGCGTGCCACCAACTCGGCCACGTCGGCATTGGCAAAGGTCAGGAACTTCACGTTCGACACATCGGCATCCAGCAGGAACTGGTAGATATGACTGGCGGCAATCAGCTTCTTGTTGATTACCGAACCGATATCCATATTCTCGGCCAGCGGGATATAGTCGATATTCTCGATCTTGGCGACTGTCTTGAATACGCCGAAACGTTTGGCAGCCAGGCAAGCGAGGATATTCGTACTCGAATTCTCGGTGAGGGCGACAAACGCTTGTGCGTCTTTGATCCCTTCCTGCATCAGCAACTCCGTGTCGCGTCCGTCTCCGTTGATGATCAGGACATTGCTCGGCACTACCTCGGCTATGCGGTGACTTTTCTCTTTGTTTGTTTCCAGTATCTTTACGCGGATATTGTTCGGCAGGTACTGGCTGGTGCGGATAGCGATGCGGCTGCCTCCCATGATAAAGATCTTCTTTACTTCCGGGTCTTTTTTGCCGGCATGCATCTGCACGTCTTTGATATGTTCTTTGGTCGTCGTAAAGAAAACGATATCGCCGGGCAGGACAAGGTCGGTACCGCGGGGGATAATCGTTTCATATTGCCTTTTGATGGCAACGATATGGTACAGCTTTTGTTCGTTCAGCAGTTCGGCCAGTTGTTTGTTCACCAGGCGGGAGTTTTCGCGAACCTTCACCCCGATCAGGATCAGGGCTCCTCCGAACAGCTCCCAGTACTGGCGTGTCCACGGGCGGCGTATCGCGTTGACGATCTCTTTGGCCGCCAGCATTTCCGGATAGATCATCGAGTGGATGCCCAGCTTCTCGAACAGTTCTTTGTTTTTAGGCAACAGATATTCGTAGTTGTTGATACGTGCCAGAGTTTTGCGTGCTCCCAGCTTGGAAGCCAGGATACTTGCCGCAATATTCGTTGTCTCTTCCGGAGTAACGCTGACGAACAGGTCTGTTTTTTTTATGCCGGCTTCTTCCAGGTCGCGGATCGAAGTCGGATTACCAACCATAGGAAGTATCTCCATATTGGTGTTGGTGATGTTCAACCGTTCCTCACTCGGGTCCATCAGGATGATATCCTGTTTTTCCTGAGATAACATCTTTGCAAGATGCGTACCCACTTCGCCTGCCCCGGCAATAATAATCTTCATTTTATCAATTGTTACTCATTCCACCTGCCGCATCGTCCGGCAAATCGTCATTAATAATTAATCGTTCATCATCTTTCGGATTTCTCCGGCTATGCTGCCGGCATCCAAGCCGCACAATTTGTATAACTCGGGGATCGACCCGTGTTCAATGAATGTGTCGGGTATACCGATGCGTTTCACCCGCGGAGTATATCCGTTGTCTGCCATAAATTCAAGAACCGCACTACCCAGTCCGCCCTTTACTACACCGTTCTCTACGGTAATGACGCGTTTGAACTTTTTGCCTATTTCGTCCAGTAATTCTTCATCGATCGGTTTCAGGTAAATCATGTCATAATGTGCAACCGATATTCCTTCACCGGCTACTTCTTCAATTGCTTTTATCACTTCGTTTCCAATCGGTCCGATAGATAAAACAGCTATATCGTCTCCTTCGCTCAATTTCTTTCCTTTTCCGATGGGCAGGACATGCATTTCGTTACGCCAGTCCTTTTTCTCGCCTTTCCCTCGCGGATAACGGATCACGAACGTGCCCGTAGCCTCCTTGTAACCCGTGTACATCAGGTTCCGCAAATCCAACTCGTTGAGTGGCGAGGCAACCGTCAGGTTGGGTATCGGACGGAGGTAAGCTAGGTCGAACACTCCGTGGTGCGTGGCGCCGTCTTCGCCGACCAGTCCGGCACGGTCCAGGCAGATCACCATATGCAGTTTTTGCAGGGCGACGTCGTGTATCAGGTTATCGTATGCCCGCTGCATGAAAGAGGAGTAGACATTGCAGAACGGGATCATTCCTTCTTTCGCCAGTCCGGCGGAGAAAGTCACCGAGTGACCTTCGGCTATCCCGACATCGAGGCCCGTTGAGGGAATGCCTTCATCATATAGATCATGGAACTTCCGGTCGGCATGGCGGGAGTGATACCCACGATCCGCTCATCCTTTTCCGCCAGTTCCACCAGCGTATGTCCGAAGACGTCCTGATACAATTGCGGCTCATCCAGGTTGTGCACGATGATGCGCTGGCCTGTTTCCTTGTTGAACTTGCCCGGTGCATGCCATTCGGTAGCCGATTCCTCGGCAGGCTTGAACCCTTTTCCTTTCTTTGTCTTGATATGCAGCAGCTTGGGGCCCTGCAAATCTTTTATATCGTTCAGTAGCTTTATCATGTAGTTCACATCGTGCCCGTCTACGGGGCCGAAGTAACGGATGCTGAAACCTTCAAACAGATTATGTTGCTGGGTGAGCAGTGCTTTCAGGCTGTTGTTGAAGCGCAGGATATTCCCCCGGCGGTCATTGTTGATGAGCTTCATCTTCCGCAGGCCGCGGTACACATCGTAACGCATTTTGTTGTAGGCCTGGCTGGTTGTGATGTCAACCAGATACTGGCTCAATCCTCCGACACAGTTGTCGATAGCCATATCGTTGTCGTTGAGGATAATCAGCAGGTTGTTGGGGTTGGCAGAGGCATTGTTCAGCCCTTCGAAGGCCAGTCCTCCGGTCATTGCCCCGTCGCCGATCACGGCTATTACGTGGCGGTCGTGTTCCTCCTTCAGTTCCGAGGCGACCGACATACCCATGGCTGCCGAAATGGAGTTGGAGGCATGTCCGGCAATGAAAGCGTCATACTCACTTTCTCCCGGGTTGGGGAAACCGCTGATTCCTTTGAATTTCCGGAGCGTATGAAAAGCCTCCCTACGTCCGGTCAGGATTTTGTGCCCGTAAGCCTGATGTCCGACGTCCCAAACGATCCGGTCGTAGGGCGTATTGAAGACATAATGCAGGGCGACGGTCAGTTCGACAGTACCGAGGCTGGCTCCCAGATGGCCGGGGTTTTCAGAAAGTATATCTATTATGTATTGCCGCAACTCTTCACATACCTCGCCCAATTTCTCCTGAGGCAACTTGCGTAAATCCTCGGGATAATTAATGACGTTTAATATATGTTCATCCTTGCAATCTATCATGTCCGCTAATTTTTGTGGCAAATGTAAAGAATTAACGGCACATAAAATAGTTTTGGCAGCGCATTTTCTATTTCCCGTAGCCGGATTGAGGTAATTCGTCGAATAAATTGAATTTTATTTTAATACTCTCGTTTTAGCTTCGCCCTTATCCGGCTAAGGCTTACCGGGGTGATTCCCAGATAGGAGGCGAGGCATTCCAGCGGCATTCTTTGCAGTAAATCCGGATTGTCTTTCAGCAGTTCCCTGTAACGTTCGGATGCGGTTGTAAACAGGAGGGAGATAAGCCTTTTCTCTGTTTGCAGGAATTCTGTTTCTGCAAATTTACGTCCCCAGTTGGCAATATGTATATCTTCTTCGAATAGCTCATAGAGTTCTTTGCGTTTCAGCATATACAGCACCGAGTTTTCCATCAGTTCGACAGTTTCATATCCCTGCTGGTTGTTCACGTAGCTTTTCAATGAAACGATGGTGCTACCTTCCCGGCCGATCCAAAAGGTTACTTCTTTGCCGTCGACAGGGATATAAGCCCTTGCAATCCCTTTCTCGATAAAAAACAGATTTGTCTCGGTTTTGCCCGTTTCCAATATGAGGTGGCCTTTAGGATATGTAACCTTTGACAAGAGCCTCTTCAGCTTGTCCACTGAAGATTCCGGCATCGGGTATATTTTGTTTATGATCTCATGTATATCCATCGGGTATCCAATTGTTTTTACAAAAGTACTAAAAGTTACCTTTGAAAAAGGAATTTGTTTGCAACCTTCTGCCGTTATTTCTTATCAAATGTAAAGAGCCGGTGAGAGGGGGCGGCTTAACTTTGCAGCCAAATTTTAAATGTCGGAGTTTATGAGTTGGATTATATTGATTGTTGCGGGATTATTGGAGGTCTGTTTTGCCTTTTGTCTGGGTAAGACCAAGGAGACGGTAGGGAATGAATATTATCTGTGGGGAATAGGATTTGTGGTCTCTGTAACTCTGAGTATGTATCTTTTGGCAAAAGCGACACAGACTTTACCGATAGGTACTGCTTATCCGGTATGGACCGGTATCGGAGCTGTCGGTACGGTGTTGGTCGGGATTCTTTTTTTTCATGAACCGGCTACTTTGGGACGGTTGTTTTTTATTACGACTTTAATCATCTCCATCATAGGGTTGAAGATGGTTTGATTTCCTGAATTTTGGTTATCAGCAAAGTTTTCGGGTGCACCGCGAACTTTGCTGATCCATATAAATAAAGTGAGTGGATTACAAGTTGTCTATTTCTTCAATAGACAGACCTGTACACTGGGCGATCATTTCTGTGTTGACTCCCCGCTTTTTGAAATTGGCAGCGATAAGGCGTTGTTCCTCAGTCTTACCTATTTTGATCCCCTTTTCCACACCTTTCTCTTCCGCATAGTCGATCGTGTTTTTATAATCGCGATAGCGTTTCAAGGCTTCATCATACAGGATACGTTCATCCTTGCTCAGATTAGCCACATCTGCTACTTCAAGCAATTTGTCGAAGACGGCTTTGCGTGCCTTAAAAGGCATTCTTTCTAATGTATCCATATGCTTTAATAAATATAACCAACGTTCAAAATCTGTTTCGCAATCATCCGGCTCTTTTGTAAACCAGGGGAGTTCCAAATAGACCTGGCGAATCTTGTCGCTAAACATACGCCCCGTATCACGGTCTGCTAATATAACATCAGTACGGAATTTGGAGTTTATCCCCATCTTATAGTTTAACAGAAATATGCCATACACCGGACATAAGCTAAACTTCCAGTCTTTTCCCTTTTCCCCTTGATTACTGATAGCCCGTGACAAGTAATAAATACCCCGGTCGTAAAAGTAGGGTTGGGCTCCGTTTTGCATTTCGACCACAAACCAACCTCCTTTGTCATCTCTGCAATGAATGTCGAATATCACTCCCCGGTCCTCTATGGTTTCCGGTTGTTGGATAGGATTCAGGAAAGTGATGTCAATGATATGACGTTCATCTTTCAATAATTGATTCAGAAAATCAATTAATAACTCTTTGTGTACCTCTTGACCGAAGATACGGTGAAAACCGAAGTCGGTAAAAGGATTTATAAATTTTCCCATAACTAATGAATTTTGGTCGTCGTCCAATAACAGACGATGTGACAAAGGTAAAGATTATTTTAATAAACAATCGTTCTGAAGGGACTTTTTTCGTATCTCCGTCCGTTTTTGTGGTTCGGTGAAGGCGAGTATGACCTCTGATATGACTGGTCAGGCAGATTTGTGGGGAGAAAATTTGTAGAGTATGATTAGTGCGATTATGAGGGTAAATAATGCAGTCAGGTATTTGGGTAAGTCTGATTTCCTCTCTGCCTCTTTTCTGATCTCTTTTGTTTGTTTTGACTGCCTCTCCAATTGTTCCTCATATTGCCAGACGAGCGTTTGCAGGCTATCGCAGATGGCGGAGACGAATAATGTGTCGCGAAGATATTGGATTTCAGCGGTTGCCTGTCCGCTTTTTTGGATAAAGGCGGCGCCGGCTGGCAACTCTTTGAGGGCTGTGACCGGAATGGAAAGGTTGGCACGGCTTTCGGGGATTCGGGCCGTTTGAACTGTCAGGCGGCTGGTTTGCAGCAGGCTGTCGGTCTGCTGGTAAAAGGAAGCGGTGTGTTTGCGGCTCGAACAATTTGCGAAAAATAAGATGATGAGAATGAATAGGCTGAATTTCATGGAGATTTTTAATGGTATGAATTTATGGGGGTGTGTTTTGCTGTTGTCTCTTATTTATCTGTAAAGTATCTGCCAGCGGTTAAACCCTTCGCGATAAGACAGATGGAGGAACTTTTTGCGGCGGTAGAGGATTGCCTGGTCGAAAGGCAGGCCGGATTCTTTCAGTACTTCCAGCAGCTTTTCCGGCCCTTCGGCGATGTAGCAGTCGGCCGCTTCGCCTTTCGTGTGCTGTGAGTTTTTAACGCCGCCGGCCAACAGGTTGACCGTTTCGTTGCGGTAGCCGCTTGTGATGGCGATTGCACTGCCGTAGCGGTTGCGAAGCGGTTGGAGCAGGTCGGTTATAAGGTTTTTCAACGCTTGAAGGGCTTGTGGGTTCGGTACGTTTTCAAGTCCGTTTTCGACGGCAATCCGGTTGTATGTGAGTTCTTCGAAGGTGAAATTTCTACTAAGGTTCATTGATTTTGTTTGTATTTATAATCTACTCCGAACAGCGCCCCGGCAAACGTTGCAGTCTCACCGAAGGCTACCAGCACACTGTTATGAATCTCTCCCAGCGGAGCCGTCCAGAAGCCGAAAAATAAAAGGAGGATGCCGGCTGCGGTCAGCAGCACGGCAATCCAAAATTGTACACTTTGTTTCTTCACTCGGGAAAGTCAGGGTTCGCCCAGAAAATCAAAGACGAGCGTCACCTGTTTAGGAGTTAAAATCTTTTGTCCGTTGTAATAGCCCGCATCTGTGAGGGCCTGCATGAGCGGTTTGTTATACACGAGCCAGCGTTTCAGTTGTACGCCGGCGCTGCGGATGCTGCTGTGCGGAAAATACATCGCACTCAGTTCTTTAATAGAAAGCGTTGTTGGTTTCATCGTGATAACAAAGATAATGAAAATTGAAGATTAAAAATTGAAAATTGAAAATTATTTTGACTTTCAATCCGATAATTATACTGATCGCGAAGCCTAATTTTCAATTTTCAATTAGCACGTTACTCGATTTCCGGTCTGTCGCTGCCTCCGCCGCCCCCTTCGGAGCCGCTGCCTCGTCTTCTTTCTTTTCGGTAGAGGTGAAGGCGACCAGCTTTTTGGTATTACGCAGGGACGCGCCGGGTGTGAAGATCACACGTGCCCCTTTCACGTCTGCCTGGGTGAACGACTTCTTGTCGCTTGCGCCGTTGCTGGACAACGAGAGGCGGAAATTACCGAACTCGCCTAACTGGACGATACGTCCTGCACGCAGCTCCATGTCGAGGATGAAATTAAGGTTATCCAATACCGCTTTTACGTCGGCGCTGGAAACGGTAGATCGCGCTCCGATCATGACACACAATGTATCCATGTCGGTATGCCCGTTGTAGTCCGGTATCGCATAAATTTTTTCCTGTGCTGCACCGCCTTTCAGGTCGGTCACTTTTCTTGTTACTAATTTGTAGCCCTGGGCCATCGTTTAATTGATTGTTTTTAAGGTTGATACTTTGTTGTTTCGTCTGATTGACAATACAAAGTTACGACCGGTCGGATAGGCGGAGTTGAGTTGTGTGCAGATAGGTTGCATTAAATGATCTTTTGTATAATATCCTTTTGTTTATCGTTTAACATCTAATTGCTTTGTCGAAATTCTCGAACAGGAAGAGACTGTGAATTTATTCATCCTGCTCCTCTATCCATTCTCTCAATTTTGCTTGTAGCAACTGCTTATCAGGAAGGTACAGGGCGTATTGTTGTGCATAGATATTGGAATCTTTTGGCAGAGTAAGTTCTACCAACGCATCTTTCTTTTCTTTGCAAAGCAGAATGCCGATTGTCGGTTTTTCAAAATCTTGCTTGACATAACGGTCATAATAGTTGACATACATCTGCATTTGTCCCAAATCTTGATGAGCCAGTTTGTCTACTTTCAGGTCAATCAGCACATAGCATTGTAAAAGTCGGTTATAGAAAACCAAGTCGACATAGAAATTTTCTTCATCGAAAGTAAATCGCTTCTGACGTGCTTCAAATAAGAAACCTTTCCCTAGTTCTAATAAGAAATGCTGCATCTTTCCTATTATAGCATTTTCCAACTTGGTCTCAGAATATGATACATCAGATTTAAGTCCTAAAAATTCTAATGTTAGCGGATTCTTGATGATGTCATCAGGATTATTAATAGTTTGTCCCTCTTGTGCCAAACGCATGACTGCCTCTTTGTCTCTGCTGAGAACCAATCGTTCATACAGGCTTGAATTATATTGTCTTTGCAGTTGTCGAACACTCCAATTCTGCTTTTGGCATTCGATTTCATAGAACTCCGTTCTGCTTTGGATTCGATACGCATTACCAAATAGTGAGACCAAGAAAGCGTAAACGGGTATGTGTCAGTTAATTTTGTTGAGCTTTTTACCGTTTTTTGAATTCGGTCAACACTGTTGCGCCGATCTGTTTTACCGAATATATCGTGAAAAATTTACGGCATCTTTTCAAGGTTTCTACCGACCATCCATCGCCAAGTCTTTCTGTCAATACCTCTGATACACCTTTCAATAACTGTTTACCGTATGTTGCACGTTCTTCACCTTCTTGTACGACATTTACAATAATGCGCCCTATTTCATATTTGGTGATGACTTCGGTAATATTAACTGCTCGTGCAACATTTGCTCGTGCCTTGAACTTTGACATCTAAGCATTCTGCTGTGACAGACCTTTATACGACATTGCAAATATAACCTTTATTTATAGAAAACCATGTTTCTCTAGGACTTTTTTCAATCTGACACCTTATTTCTGAAAGCCAGTCTCGAATTTTACATTATCTTCCCTTCCCTGTTTCACTCCATCCGAGTCCGTTTTCAATTTCTCCCGGATGAAATTTGATTTTCTTCCGAAAGAAATTATTTTTTCTCCCGGATAGTGGTTTCTTCCTAACTCGTTCCCGTAGTGACCGAACCGGACGGTTATATCGACCTCTTGCGCTTTTGGTGGCAGGAGCTCGGTCGAAACCTTTCGGATGATGATCTGGAACGTATCTTCCGCCCGATGCTGTCGTATGCTAAAAAACAGGCGCGCAAAGGGGTGAAAGTGGAAAGCGTTTATGTAGAATACCGCGAAGAACCGAAAGGCTCGCAGGCGGCGTAAATTTAGAAAGAAATGAGTCAATGTGGCAATATGCCAATGTGCCAATTTAAAAATAATTGAACCTTCTGCTAATTATAGGATGAGCCAGTTAGTGACGGTGTCTTCAGGCTGTAGGCCTGTAACAAACTAGCCCAGGGTTCTAACCCTGGGTTCTCTTGAATCCTTCTCTTTCTGAGGCACCCTGTAGGGGTGCGACAAGATGGAAATGGTTGATATTTAGCTTGTCCCGCCCTTACAGGGCGGAAAGGCAGGAGCGAGTTTTCATAAACCCAGGGTTAGAACCCTGGGCTGGTTTGTCAAAGCCTTACAGGCTTACATTGACACCGTAGGGGCGTTCGCGAACCACACGTGTCCACCATATCCGCCCCGAGGCTATCTGCGTGATAGTGGAGAATATA